>NZ_JBEORW010000008.1:0-238595 GCF_040302565.1 Streptomyces sp. NPDC097981 | reverse complement strand
GTCCACCGCCAGGGGCTCCCCCCCCCCCCCGGGGGCCCCCCCCCCCCCCGGCGCCGCCCCCCCCCCCCCCCGCTCGGCCGTCACCCCGTGAGGGATTCGACCGTGGGGGCCACCGTGCCGAAGAGGTCGCCGATCGTGGTGAGGCTCGCCGACTGGAGGGTGGCCGCGTCCACCAGAGTCCCGTCGGGTGCGGTCAGCGCGCGGGTCGCGGTGGCCTCGGCGACGACGGCGGGGCGGTAGCCCAGGTTGAAGGCTCCCTGGGCGGTGAAGGTGACGCACATGTGGGTCATGAACCCGGCGATGACCAGGTCGGGGCCGGCACCCAGGTCCTTCAGGGTCTGCTCCAGCACGGTGGCGTGGAAGGCGTTCGGGACCTGCTTGACCACGACCGGTTCTCCGTCGCGCGGCGCGACCTCGGCGCTGATGGCGCCGGTCTCGGCCCGGATGTCGTACGGGCTCCCCTCTCCGCCGTCGTTGACGACGTGGACGACCGGCGCGCCGGCGGCCCGGGCCGCGGCCAGCAGGCGCGCGCCCGCCGCCAGGGCCGGCTCGGCGCCTTCCAGGGCCATCACCCCGGACCGGTAGGTGTTCTGGAAGTCGACCATGACGAGGACGGACTCGGCCAGGCGGGGCAGTGTGCCGGGCAGGCCGGAGACCTCGCGCAGGGTGGCGGATGCAGACATGGGTGAACCGTCCTTCGGATCGGAAACGGGCGCGGCGAAGCCGCGGCTGCGGCGCGGGTGCGCCGGGGAGCCGTTTGGTGGAAAAGTTCAGTGGGCGGTGCGGAACCGGCGCCGGTAGGCGGCCGGGGTCGTGGCGATCTGCTTGCGGAAGGCCCGGTGCAGGGTCTCCACCGAGCCCAGGCCGGACGCCGCGGCGACCTGTTCCAGGGGCTGGTCGGTGGTCTCCAGGAGCCGGCGGGCGGCTTCCACCCGTACCGCCTCCACGTAGGCGGCGGGGCTGGTGCCCAGTTCCTTGCGGAAGGTCCGGGCGAAATGACGCTCGCTCATGCACATCCGGGCCGCGAGCGCGGCCGCGGAGAGGTCCGCGCCGAGGTGTTCGGTGATGAAGACGCGCAGTGCGTCGATGTCCCTGCGGGAAGCGGCCGGGCGGCTGAGCGGCACGCTGAACTGGCTCTGGCCGCCCTGCCTCTTGAGGTACATCACGAGGTGCCGGGCGACCGCGAGGGCCAGCTCCTCGCCGTGGTCCTCGGCCACCAGGGCCAGCGTCAGGTCCATGCAGGCACTGATCCCGGCCCCGGTCCACACCCGGCCCGACCGCACGAAGACCGGGTCCGGGTCGACCTCGACGCGGGGGTGGTCGGCGGCCAGCCGGGCGGCGGTGGACCAGTGGGTGGTGGCCCGGCGCCCGTCCAGCAGGCCGGCCGCGGCCAGCAGGTGGGCGCCCACGCACACCGATGCCACGCGCCCGGCGTACGGGGCGGTGGCGGCGATCCACCGCACCACCGCGTCGTCGACGCGCGCGACCGGGCCGTCCTGCGTCAGCTCGACGGCGCCGGGCACCACGAGGGTGTCCACGGCGGCGCCGACCTCGGCGAAGGAGAGGTCGGTGACCAGCCGGACGCCGGCCGAGGTCGTGACGAGGCCGCCGTCCGGGCCCGCCAGGCGCACGTCGTAGAGCCTGCGCCCGGCCTCCCGGCTCGCGAGGGCGAAGACCTCGGCGGGGCCGGTGACGTCGAGGAGGTCGACATCGGGGAAGACCGCGATCACGACGCGGTGGGGCGTGGACATGCGTCCATCCTGATCACCGGGCCGCACGTCCACAATGACAGGTGTCTGTCACATCCGGACACCGGTGCCGGGCCGGCCCGACTGGAGAGTGATCCGCGCTGCGCGGATGATGGAGGCACAAGGCGGGTCGGGGGACCCACGACGCCGGACACGGGACGGTGACGCACATGTCCGCGAACGCTTCTTCCCACCGCTCGGTCAGGGTGAGCGCCGACCTGGACAGCCCGCTGTCGCGCTGGCTCTGGCTGGTCAAGTGGCTCCTGGCGATCCCGCACTACATCGTGCTGGTCTTCCTCTGGATCGCCTTCGTCCTGGTCAGCGTGATCGCGTTCTTCGCGATCCTGTTCACGGAGCGCTACCCGCGCGGCCTGTTCGACTTCAACGTGGGCGTGCTCCGCTGGTCGTGGCGGGTGTCGTACTACGCGTACGGCGCCCTCGGCACCGACCGGTACCCGCCCTTCAGCCTCGGCCCGGAGCCCGGCTACCCGGCACGCCTGGAGGTCGCCTACCCGGAACGCCTGTCCCGGCCGCTGGTCCTGGTGAAGTGGTGGCTGCTGGCCATCCCGCACTACCTGGTCATCGGCTTCTTCACCGGCGGCATGCGCGGCGGCTGGTGGAGCTGCGGCCTGATCACGCTGCTGGCCGTCATCGCGGCGGTGACGCTGGCCTTCACCGAGAAGTACCCGCGCGACCTGTTCGAGCTGATCGTGGGACTGAACCGGTGGGTGCTGCGGGTCGCCGCGTACGCCGCGCTCATGACGGACGAGTACCCGCCGTTCCGTCTCGACATGGGCGGCGACGACCCGGCCCCGGCCCCGGCCGCAGCGCCCTGAACCCGATCGGCCTAGACGTCCCGGATCTCGACCAGCCCGGTCAGGGCGGCCAGCCCGAGCGCCAGGAAGAAGTCTCCCCACACCAGCTCGTGCCGCACCGCGGTGCCCTTCCCGGCGTCGTAGCAGCCGTCCAGCAGCATGCCCCGGGTCAGATGTTCGCCCACCAGGCGCTCCAGGACCGCGGTCGCGCGATACGCGTACTGCGCGGCCCGGCAGCCCGGCACCCGTGCGAGTTTCAGCAGCGCGACGGCCGCAATCGCGGCGGCGGAGGTGTCCAGCGGGCCGGCGGGCCGCGCCTCGTCCGCCAGGGGGACGAGCGGCGTGCAGGGCCGCGTCCACGCGTCGGCCAGCCGCTCGGCCGCCGCTTCCAGGCGGTCGGGGGCACTGCGGGAGACCTCCGGCCGGTGCAGGGCGTCGGCCACGGCCAGCAGCAGCCACGCGCTGCCCCGGCTCCAGCCGGCCGACGGTTCCTCGCACACCCGCCAGCCCGCCTGCGCGTCGAACTCCCGGGCCGGTACGACGCGCCCGCCCGCGCCGAGGCACAGGTCGAGGTGCCGGTGGAGGTGGGACGCGGCGGCGCGTACGCCCTCCGGGCCCCCGGCGGCCAGCAGCGCGACCGTGCCGGGCACGCCGTCCACCCGGGCGAGCAGCCGGGGACCGCCGAAGGCAGACCCCCAGGGCACCAGCCCGAGTTCGGTGTCCAGCGCGGCCAGGGCGGCCCGCGCCGCCCGGGCCCGCAGCTCCCGCGCCCCGGTGTCACCGTCGGCCAGCGCCGTCCCGTACCAGAGGATCAGCCCGCGAGTGGAGGTGTCGGCCTCGACCCAGCCGGCCAGCCGTGCCGTGCATGCGGCCGCGGCCGCCCGGTCGTCCGCGTCCCCGGTGTGCCGGGCCCGCAGCCACAGCAGCCCCGCCCAGAAGCCGCCCGTCCACGCACCGCGGCCGGTGGTGGTCCAGCGGCCCGTGCCGGGGTCGGCGTACAGCGGGAACCGGTCGCCGGTCTCGGCCCGGGTGGCGGCGGCCCGGTCGAGGACGTCGGCCAGGGCCCGCCCGGCCCAGTTCGCCGGGGTCACGCCGGGGCCTCCGTACGCGGGGTCCGCCGGTCGCGCACGGCCCAGGTCGCCGCGACGGCGCCGGCCGCGGCGAACTCGCCGGCGACCATCAGCCAGCCCGGCCCGTACCGGCCCGCTTCCGCCAGCAGTCCGAACAGCGGTGGCCCGACCGCGAATCCGGCGAAAAACCCGGCGGCCACGAGCGCGGAGTCCTGGCCGGCCCGGCCCGGGGCGGCCCGCTGCATCACCAGCACCATCGAGACGGCGTTGCCGGAGACGGCGAACGCCCCCACGGCGACGACGCCGGCCCAGACCAGCGCGTGCACGTACGGCGCGGCGGCGAGCAGGCAGGCGGCCGGTACCGCCCCGGCCGCCAGTGCGCCGGGCAGCCACTCGGCGCGGCCCGGCCGGGCCGCCTTCGACCACCCCACCCGCCCGGCGATGCCCGCGACACCGAGCACCGCCACCAGGGCCGCGGCCGCAGTGGGCCCCATGCCGAGCTCGCGGGCTCCGAAGAGTGCCACGTACGTGTTGACCGAGGCGATGGCGCAGCCGAGGAACAGGGAGAACACCGCCAGCCAGGCGATCGCGCCCCGCGGTGCCGGCGCCGCGCGCGCCGGCACCGTCTTCGCCGGCGGATCGGCGGGCAGGGCGCGGTGCGCCCAGAGCGCGGCCGCCGCGGCCGCGGCGGCGGCCGTCCACACGGCACCGCGCCAGCCGACACCGCCGGCCAGTGCCGCCAGGGGCAACCCGGCGGCGAACGCCCCGAGTTGTACCCCGGACTGCTTCATCCCGGTCACCGGCCCGCGCCGGGCGGGCGGGACGGCGGCCAGGATCGCCTTGTTGGTCGCGGGATTGGCGAGCGCCTGCGGCAGTCCGCCCAGTGCGACGGCGGCGAGGAGGTATCCCGGCCCGGGCGCGGCGCCGATGAGTGCGAGCGCCGCCGCGGACACCAGCAGCAGGACGACGAGGGAGCGGCGCGGACCCGTCCGGTCCACCATCCGCCCGCCGACGGGTG
The DNA here is from genome assembly GCF_040302565.1 of Streptomyces sp. NPDC097981. Classification (NCBI taxonomy): domain Bacteria; kingdom Bacillati; phylum Actinomycetota; class Actinomycetes; order Kitasatosporales; family Streptomycetaceae; genus Streptomyces; species Streptomyces sp. NPDC097981. The sequence goes on along the minus strand of NZ_JBEORW010000008.1, from coordinate 233,944 downwards.
ACAGTACGGCCGCCGTTCCGAAGCCGATCGTCGTCGTCAGACCGAGGACGGTCGGCGAGACACCCGGATCGCCCACCAGCCGCGGACCGAGCGCGCCGAGGAGGAACAGCTGGAGCATCGAGAAAGCCATGGCGCTGGTGAGCAGCGCCGTCAGCCGGCCCTCCGCCCGTGGCTCGGGCGTCATGGCCGAGGTCGACTGCTGCGCCACTTCCGACTCCGTTCCCACACCTGTCATTTCGGTCCACGGCAGGAGTCGCAAGGGTGAACGGCCAAGTTCCCGGGCCTGGTTGTGGCGTGCGACACATGTGGTTTTGTGCGGTGGTGCCAATTCCCGACGCACCTCTTTGGCCGCCATGAGAGGGATGCGACGATGAGCCCGCCATGACCCAGGGCCGATGTTGTCGCGCGGTACGGGCTGCGATGTTCGCAGCCACCTGTGTGCTGCTCGCCTCCCTCGCGCACGTCCTGATGACGGAGACCGCCGTTGCGTGGTGGGCGATGGCTGCGGCCTCGGTCGCCGCCGGTGCGCTCGGCTGGGTCCTCGCCGAACGCGAGCGCGGCCTCCTCGCCGTCACCTCTGCGACGGTCGCCCTCCAGGCCGCCCTGCACACCGGGTTCTCGCTGGCCCAGGCGGCCGCCCGGCCGTCCCCGCCGGGCGGCGCCGGCTCCTCCTTCGCCCGGCAGTGGGCCCGGTACGTGCTCTGCGAGCCGGCCGGCGGCTCGCCCTTGCCGGCTTCCGGAGCCGTACGGGCCACCAGCCATGCCCATCACGCGGTCCGGGCGCTGACCGACGGCGGCATGCCGATGCCGATGGACATGCCGATGCCGATGCAGACGGACATGCCCGCCGGACACGGCATGGGTTCCGTCTCCTCGGCCGGCATGCTGGCCGGGCACCTGCTCGCCGCCCTGCTGTGCGGGCTCTGGCTCGCGTACGGGGAGCAGGGCGCCTTCCGGGTCCTGCGCGCCCTGGCCGGGCTGCTGCTGGTACCGCTGCGGCCGCTCTTCCGCCTCCCCGCGCCCCCTGACCGGCCGCGCCTGCGCGTCCGCCGGGGCCGCCGGTCCCGCCCGCCGCGGGGCCGTCTGCTCGTCCACGCCATCACCTCACGGGGTCCGCCGCACGGGATCGCTGTCATCTGACAGCCGGCTCACCGACACGCTCCGGCACACCGCCGCGCGCCTCGGTCATCGGCCCTGCCGTCCGGCAGGCCGTACCGCTCACCGGCCCGCCACGCCACGCAGTGCGTTCGCGGCGCCGGATCCCGGATTCCCAGAAGGAACAACAGGCGATGACCCCTGCCCTGCTTCCCGCTCCGACCGCCGCCGAGACGGCACCCGCACGCCGTACGGGCGGCACGGACGAGCCGGCCACCCTGCTGGCGCTCGCCGCCCGCGACGGCGACCCCGACGCGGTGGACCGCTTCGTGCGCGCGCTGCAAGGCGACGTACGTCGCTACGTGGCCTACCTCAGCGCCGATCCGCAGTCCGCGGACGACCTGACCCAGGAGACCTTCCTGCGCGCCCTGGGGAGCCTGCACCGCTTCGAGGGCCGCTCCTCCGCCCGTACCTGGCTGCTCTCCATCGCCCGGCGCACCGTCATCGACAGCCTCCGCCACAAGGCGGCCCGTCCCAGGATCTCGGACCGGGACGACTGGCAGACCGCCGCCGAACAGAGCCAGCCCCGCGGCCTGCCCGGCTTCGACGACGGCATCGCCCTCGCCGAGCTGCTGGGGACGATCCCCGCCGAACGCCGTTACGTCTTCGTCCTCACCCAGATCGTCGGGCTCCCCTACGCCGAGGCGGCGACCGCGCTCGGCTGCCCGATCGGCACGATCCGCTCCCGCGTGGCCCGTGCCCGCACCTCGCTCATAGCGCTCCTCACGGATACCGAAGCGCCCGCTCTCCCGGCTCCGGCCGCCGCCTGACGCGGCGTCGGCCGCATCCGCCCCGGGCGCACCGCCCGGGGCGGATGAGCCGGTGCCGGACCGGCCGACCCGCCGACCGGCCGACCGGCGGCCCTATCCGCCCTTCAGCCGGCGGACGACCTCGTCGGACACGCGCCGCTGCAGTTCGGCGAGTTGCTCGGGGGTGTACGCGGTGAGGTCGCCGACGCCCCCGGGGGCCGCCGCGCTCTGGTCCTTCTGTTTCTGTTTCTCCTCTTCCCTGCGTTTGAGTTCCTGTTCCTCCGGCGAGCCGGGGGCCGCGTACGCGCACCGGATCAGCGCCCCGTCGGCAGCCTTCAGGCAGGTCGCCTCACGGCCGTTCACCTGGCCCCTGCCCTCCACCCGGTAGCGGATGTCCTGCTCGCTGCCGACCGTGGCGGTCCAGGTGCTGCCGCCCGTGGGAACGACCTCGAACACCCTGTCATCGTTGTAGCAGCAGACGTCCCGGTACTCGGCCTTGATCAGGGCGACGAGCGCCTTCGGGGACGACCAGGTCGGGCTGAGCCGGTGGACGGTCATCGGGGCGAGCCCGCCGCCCTGGTGGCGGGTCGGCACGGTCGACACGGCCACCACGGAGCTGGCCTCCCCCTGCGGGGTGAGGGGGGTGACGTACGCGCCGCGCCCGGTCGCGTCGCGGTACTGGAGGGTGAACTCCGACTCGTTGCCCTCGTTGGCCCCGTCCTCCGACGCGTCCCAGCCGCTGCGTTCGAACCACCAGTCGCTGAAGCCGCCGACCGCCGCGGTGCCCTCCCGCTGCCGGGCCGCGAGGCTCAGCGGATAGGACGGGCCGGGCACGGCGGCCGTGTCGGTGGTGAGCGTGAGCTGCCCGGTCCGCCCGTTGTAGAGCGCGACCCCGGCCGGCCGTTCGGTGACCACCAGGATCCCGGTCTGGCGCTTGAGCGGGACGACCACGATCGGGGTGTCGCCGGAACAGGTCACGTAGGCGTCGTCCGCCTCGAAGCGCACCCAGCGCTTCCGGGCCGATATCTTCCGGCCGAGGTTGTGGTTGAACCAGCCGCCGATCCGTGCGTCCGCCTTGTCCACGTCGAACGAACAGCGCTGCTGGCTGCGGCTGTTGCCGCCCAGCGGGATGTCCTGGACGAGGCCGACCTCGTATCCGGACAGCCAGCCTCGCCGTTCGACCAGGGTCGCGAACCGGTTCGAGTCGGGCAGGTACGTGATGTCGGAGATCTCGCCGGTGACGTCGCCGAGGTGCGGGGCGGCCTGTGCCTTCCCGACCAGATAGGGCGCCCGCGCCGCCAGCTCGGGCACCGGCCCGGCCACGACCTGCACGCTCTGCATGTACGCCCGGTCCTGGAGGTACGCCCCGTACACCAGCCACCAGACCGCGAGGCCCAGCCCGAGGATGCCGCCCAGCCACCCGAGGGCCACCGCAGCGCTGCCGCCGCCCGCGGCGCGCCCCTGCCGGCGCCGCCGCAGCCCGGCCACCCGCCACAGCAGTGCGACGAGGGCGGCGGCGAGCAGCGGCGCGGCCAGCCAGGAGAGGATCTTCCGAAGCTCCCAGACCATGATCGTGGTGGCGTACGAGGCCCACCAGAAGAACAGCCCCAGCAGAAGAACGGGTAACCCCACCCGCAGTGCCCGACCCATCAGCGCCCCCCGGCGTCAGCCTGCCGGGTGGTGTACCCCGCACCGGGCCGTATCAGTCATTCCCCCGCGCTGCCGCGAGGCCCGCGGGTGCGGGCGCGAGCAGTGGGCAGACGACTCGGTGGCGGACGGACTGCACGACGGACGCCACGACGGACGAAGCGGGTGAGGGCATTGGCGGTCAAGGCGGTGGGCTGGGCACGTTCGTTCCCGGTGTCGCGGGGGGTGCGGGCGGCGCGGCTGTGGACTGCGGAACACCTGCTGTCGCTGCCCTGGAGCGACTCGGCCGCGGACACGGTGTACGCCGTGCTCCTCAGCGTCTCCGAGCTCGTCACCAACGCCCACCTGCACGCCGCGGCCACCGCCCACCTCGTGCTGACGTGGGACGGCACCTGCCTCCATGTGAGCGTCGCCGACTGCGACCCCCATCAGCCGAGTCCTCGGGAGACCGACGCGGACGCCGACACCGGCGCCACGTCCGGGCGGGGGCTGGGGATCGTCACCACCCTGGCCGACTCCTGGGGCGTCCACGCATGCCACGGCGGCAAGGCGGTCACGGCGTGCTTCCGACCCCTCGGCGGACCCGACCCCCACACCGGCTGACCGTCCGCGGGGCGGGGCGTGCCGGTCAGGCCCCCTCGACGGCGTCCTCGACGCTCGCGTACAGAGAGAGGACGGTATCGGTGCCCGTCAGGGCGAAGAGGCGGCTCAGCTGTTCGCCGGGGGCGGCGATGCGCAACGTGGTGACTTGGTGCACCTGCAGCAGCAGGTTGAGGAACGACGAGTCGCCGAAGGTGATGGCGGCGGCGTCCAGCACCACCACCGGGTAGGCGTCCGCGGCAGAGGTGAGCGCCTCTTCGAGAGGGGCCAGCGTGTCCTGGTCGAGCTCCCCGCGCGCGGCCACCACCCACCCGGCTCCGGCCGGGTAGCCGTCCCCGACCACGCCTGCGTGGTACTCGTCGTCTGCTCCGGTCATGTCCGCCTCCCCGGATCGTCACCTGTACGGCCTCCGCAAGGGAGTATGCCTGTTCACCGACCGTACGAGGGCGCCGCGGGCCGCGGCACACGGGTCCCGGCCGGCCCGCGCCGCCGCGCCGGGCGGGGCCGGGCGGGGCCGGGCGCACAAGGATGCGACGAGGGCCGTGTAAGAGCGGGAAGTCCGGGCAGGAGCGCCGGGCAGCCGTCAGTCAATCGGGAGGGAACGGCCACCATGTCTCGCTCGGCCACCACCGCCGTAAGCCCCATTCGTGCAGCAGACGCGCAGGCGACGCCCACCGCGGCCGCCGCCGTGGGAGCCCCCACGCAGGACGCGGCACTGCCCGAGGTGCAGAACGCCCGGGAAATGGCGCCCGCCGACGCGCGCGAGCTTTCGAGGCTCTTCTTCGGAAGGCTCCGCGCCCTGGAAGAGGGCACACGCGAGTACCAGTACGCCCGCAACACCCTGATCGAGATGAACCTCTCCCTCGTCCGGTTCGCCGCGCGGCGCTTCCGCGCCCGCGTGCTGGGCGGAGGCATGGACATGGACGACATCGTCCAGGTGGGAATCATCGGTCTCATCAAGGCCATCGACTGCTACGACCCCGAGCGCGAGGTCGAGTTCTCCACGCTCGCCCTCCCGTACATCAACGGTGAGATCAAACGCCACTTCCGCGACACCACCTGGGCCGTGCACGTCCCCCGCCGTCTGCAGGAGCTGCGTACGGAGCTCGCGAAGGCCCGGGAGGCCCTGACCGAGGTCCTGGGCCGGGCCCCGACGGTCAACGAGGTCGCCCGGCACCTCGAACTGACCGAGGAGGAGGTCATCGACGGGCTGGTCGCCGCCAACGGCTACACCAGCGGCTCCCTGGACACCGCCGGCGTCGACGGCGACAAGCCGTCGACGGGGAACCGGGCGACGCGGCCGCTGGCGGACCGGCTCGGCGACGTCGACCCGGCCATGGAGCTGTTCGAGGAGTTCCACACCCTTGCTCCCCTGCTGGAGCAGCTGGACGAACGCGACCGGCTGATCCTGCAGATGCGCTTCGGCCAGGAGAAGACCCAGGCCGAGATCGGCGCCGCACTCGGCATCTCTCAGATGCAGGTCTCGCGCCTGTTGTCCCGGACCCTGACCCGGCTGCGTGCCGGAATGCTGTCGGCCTAGGCAGCGGGCATACCGTCACCCCGCCGGCCCGGCGGGCTCGTCGCCCCATGGGCCCGCGGGCGCCCTGCGAGGACGTGGAGTGGGCGGACGCGTGGTGCGCGGCCGCCGGGACGGGGACGGGCACGGCGCCGGCCCTGACCGCCCGGCCGCTGCCCGATCGTCCCGGCGCCCTCCTGAGCGGCAGCTGCGACCTCGGCACCCGGCCGGTCCTCCTGTGCGCGGCGCTCGGCGCCGTCACCCGGATCTCCGGCCCGGTCGTCCATCCCGGCCTGTCCGCCGTGGCCTTCCTCGACACGGTGGCGGTCGCCGCCCTGGTGCAGGCCACCGCCACCGTCACCGGGCAGGGGCGTCGCCTCCTGCTCCACCACCCGCCATACTCGCTCCGCAAGGTAGTGGAGAGTTCCCGGACGAATGTGCCGCGCTGGAGGTCGCCGCATGATCAGCCCTCCTGCGCCCGCCTCCCCCGGGGCGTTCGTCCACACCTCCCTCTTCTACGCGGGGCAGGCGGAGTACCTGGCGGAGGTTGGCGGGTTCGTACGTGCCGCCCTCGCGGCCGGCGAACCGGTGCTCGTGGCCGTGCCCGGCCCGCGACTGGACGCCCTGCGCGAAGGCCTCGCCGTGGGCACCGCCGAGGTCACCTGGACGGACATGACGCGGCTGGGCAGCAACCCCGGCCGCATCCTGGCCGCCCTGCAGGAATTCGCCGACCGGCACGCGGGCCGGCCGGCCCGGATCGTGGGCGAGCCGATGTGGCCCGGCCGCTCCCGGGCCGAGGTGCTGGAGGCCACGCGGCACGAGGCTCTCATCAACACGGCCTTCGCGGGGCGGCGGGCCACCGTCCTGTGCCCGTACGACGTCCTGGGCCTGCCGGCCGCGGTGGTGTCCGACGCCCGGCGCACCCATCCCTCCGTGATCGAGAAGGGCAGGGTCCTGCCGAGTCCGGCCTACGCCGACGCCGCGTCGGTCTGCGCCGACTGCGACCGCCCCCTGCCCGAACCCGACGGCGGTGCGCCCCGGCTCGTCGAGTACACGCACGGGGACCTGGGCGGGGTCCGCGAGTACGCCGACGCCTGGGCCCGCGGCACGGCCCTGAGCGCGGCGCGGCGCGGCGATCTCGTACTGGCGGTCAGCGAGGCCGCCGCTAACTCGCTCGCCCACGGGGGCGGGAGGGGCTCCCTCCGGCTGTGGAGCACCGCCGACGGCGAGGTCGTCGCCGAGATCCGCGACGGCGGTCACCTGGCCGACCCGCTGGCGGGGCGCCGCCGTCCCACCCTGGCGTCGGCCAACGGCGGCCGCGGCCTGTGGATGATCCACCAACTGTGCGACCTGGTCGAGATCCGCGCCTCGCGGAGCGGTCTCACGCTGAGGCTGCACATGGCGGCCTGCTGAGACCGGCGGTCCCCTAGACTGGCCCGGCACCCTCGGCTGTCCGCGACCCAGGGGCGGACGGACGGCCCGGAACACCGACCGCGGACAGCACGGCCCGGGTGCCGGGCCGACGGGAGCGCCGCGGTCCCGCGAGCAGAGACCAGCGTCGACGGTGGGGGTGAGAGACCACAGTGCAGACCATCGGACCGGACACCGGTGATCCGATGCCTGCCGGGCCTTCCGTCGCCGGGCAGCCGCAGCGGCGCCGGCTCGCACTGTCCGGTGTCCGCGGCCACGTTGCCAAGGGCCGCGACTTCACCCGACAGGCCTTGCGGGACTGGGGCTGGGACGGGAACGAGACCGCCGAGGACGTCCTGCTCCTCGTCTCCGAGCTGCTGACCAACGCCTCACTGCACGCGGGTGGTTGCGTCGAGCTCGCGCTCACGGCCCGGGAGGTCCTGCGGATCGAGGTCTTCGACGGCACGACGACGCCGCCCCGCCGCCACTCGTCCCCGCAGCGCGGCGTGCCGGGCGGCCACGGCCTGTACATCGTGGAACGGCTCTCCGACCGCTGGGGCACCGCCACGCATGAGCACGGCAAAGCGGTCTGGGCCGAGATCGACGCGTCCCGGCTGGCCTCGGGCAGGCCCACGAGCCGCTGACCCGGACAGCCGTGCGGCCGGTCTTCAAGGTGGTTCCCCGCCAATGGGAAGCACATTCCCCGAGCATCTCGGCCAAGGTCCGCGTGCGCCCCTTCGCGCCCCCCGCAGTGACGTTCCATCACCCCTGTACGGGGGCACCCGTGCTGCCGTTGGTTCGTCTACCGAGGAGAGCACGCGATGACGAAGGTCCTCGTCCTGCACAGCGTCAGCCTGGTCCGGTCGGCCCTGGCCGCCCTGCTGAGATCGGAGGGTTCCTTCGAGGTCACCCCGGCGGGCTGGCGCACCGCAGCACGCCAGGCCGAGTCGTTGCGACCGGACGTGACGGTCGTCGACCTGGACTGTCCGGGTGCGACGGCCGTCCTGGCCGACGGCGGGCACGACGACCGGCAGGTCCTCACGTCCCCCGCCCCGGTGCTGGTCCTGGCATCGACGCGCGCGCCCGGCTCACTGCACCGGGCGTTCCAGGCCGAGGCCCGCGGCTACGTGGACAAGGACGGCTCCCCGAAGCGGCTCGTACGGGCCGTGCGGAAGGTCGCCGCCGGGGAGCGGTTCATCGACGCCTCGCTGGCCTCGGCCTTCATGGAGGCCGAGCCCGTTCCGCTGAGCCCGCGCGAACTCAGTGTGCTGGCCCGGGCCGCGGAGGGCGACTCCATCGCCGAGATCGCCCGTACCCTGCACCTGGCCAGCGGAACGGTACGCAACTACATGGCTGCGGCGACCCGCAAGACCGGAGCGCGCAACCTCATCGACGCGATACGGATATCCCGGCGGGCGGGCTGGGTCTGATCCGCGGAGACGGCAGACGGCCACCGGCGGGCGACGGGCGGCCGCGGAGCCGCGTCATGCGTCCGCGGTCCGTTCCCACATCCCCACCAGATCCCGGTACAGGGGCGACCTCGCCGGGAGTTCCTCGTGCCTGCCGCACACCGCCCGGGCCCCGTCGAGGACGAGGACGCGGTCGGCGCGGGCCGCGGACGAGACCCGGTGTGCCACGACCACGAGGGTGCCGGAGCGGGCCGCGAGGGCCCGTTCGGCACGCTCCTCGGTACGCGGGTCCAGGTGGCAGGTGGCCTCGTCGAGCAGGAGCAGGGGCGCCGGCGAGAGGTAGGCGGCGGCCAGCGCGAGGTGCTGGCTCTCGCCCCGGGACAGCAGCCGGGGCGACACCCGGGCGTCCAGGCCGCCCAGCCGCTCGACGAGGCCGTCCAGTCCCAGGGCGGCGACGGCCCGCCGCACCTGTGCCTCGTCGGGCGTTCCCGGGCCGGACCCTGGGCACAGGTGGGTCAGGTTCTCGCGCACCGTTCCGGTGAACACGTAGGCCTGCTGGGGCACCAGGGTCCGCCTCGGGTCGGGCCCCGGGGCGCCCGCCACCCGGCCGCGCGCGTCGGCGCCGGCGACGAGGACCGCCCCCGCGTCGGGTGAGAGCATCCCCGCGAGCAGCGCGGTGAGCGTGGACTTGCCGATGCCGCTCGGCCCGAGCACGGCCAGGTGCTCCCCCGGTCGCACCACCAGGTCGAGCCCGTCGAGCACGGGGGCCGCGCCGGGCCCGTACGCGAAGGTGACGCCCCGCAGCTCGGCGGCAGGAACCTGCCCGTCGGCCCGGACCCCGGCCGGGGCCGCAGGCGCCGGCCCCCCCGGGCGGCGGAGGCTGTCCGAGGAGGCCGGCGGCAGCGGCTCACAGAACCGTTCGAGGACCACCAGCAGGCGCGTACCGGCGGAACCGACCGCCGTCATCAGGGTGTTGAGGGCGGGCAGCAGTGACTGCACCACGTACGTGAGGGCGCCGGCCAGCGTGCCGGCGCTGATCCCCCGTCCGAGCAGCCAGGGCGTCGCCGCCAGCAGCGCGACCACCGGCAACCGCCCCGCCGTGCCGAGGGCCAGCGTGCGCAGGGCCGTCCAGCGGGCGAGTGTGCGCGCCAGCCGCTCCTGCCCGGCGATCAGCGGCTCCACCCTCTCCCGCGCGGCCGCCTGCCCTCCGCAGGCGACGATGTCGCGCAGGCCCTCCCCCAGTGCCCCCAGGCGGTCCGACAGCGCCTCGTCGGTGTCCAGGGAGCGGCGTTGCACCGAGGCCATGGGGCTGAGCGTGGCCAGGAAGGCGGCCACGCCCAGCAGCAGCGGGGGCAGGACGACCAGCAGCAGCACGGGAGCGAGGGCCGCCATGCCCGCGAGGGCGCCCGCGGCGGTGAACACGAACGAACGCGCCGTCAGGACCAGGCCTGCGAAGGAGTCCCGGGCCATCTCCGTCTGCTGGGTCAGCCGGGACACCGCACCCGTGTCGGGCGCACGCGCCGGGTCGGCTACGGCGCGGTCCAGCGCCTGCCCCACCGCGCGCCGGACCAGGCCGTCGCGCAGCGGCTCCACCAGGTCCGCGAGTCCGGTGAACACACCGCGCAGCGCGAGGGAACCGAGCAGCGCCCCGGCTCCGGCCGCGGCCAGCCAGGCGGTGCCGAGGCCGGTGCGGCCGGCGAGGAAACCGTCGTCGAGGGCGCGGGCCACCCCGTAGCCGCCGAGGAAGGTGTGCGCGGACTCCAGGAGCGACCATGCCGCCAGCCGTCCCAGGGCGCGTTTGCGGCCGCGCAGGAACCTCCGGCCCTCGGGGGCCACGCGGCGCCCGGTCCCGCCCCTGCACCCGTGAGCGGTCACCGCGCCGCCTCCCGGTCCCCCCGGGGCGGCCGGTGTCCCCGGGCCTCGCCGGGCGGGTCCGTGACCGGGGGTGCGTCCTGCGGTTCCGCGTCCGCGGCGAACACCGCCCGGTAGCCGGGCTCGTGGCGCCACAACAGGTCGTGGGTGCCGGTCGCCCGGACGCGCCCGTGCTCCAGCCATACGACGAGGTCGGCGCGGGCGGCGGACGAGAGCCGGTGCGCGATGACGATACGGGTGCCGGGCCTGATCTCGTGGGCGAGCGCCGTCTCGACCCGGCGGGCCGTTACGGTGTCGAGGCCGGAGGTGGCGTCGTCCAGGACCAGCAGTCGCCCGGCATGGCAGAACGCCCGTGCCAGGCCGAGGCGTTGGACCTCGCCTCCGGACATCGGGGCATCGGCGAGGCGGGTGCCGTACCCCCGGGGCAGGCGCCGTACGAAGGGCTCGGCCCCCGCGGCCCGGGCCGCCGCGCGGACCGCTTCCGGGCCGGGGGCCGGCCCCGCGCCGAAGCCGATCGCCTCGCCGACGGTGTCCCCGAGCAGCACGGGCCGGTCGAAGGCGTGTCCGACCTCACGGCGCAGTGCTTCGGCCGAAAGCTCCCGCAGGGGCACACCGTCCAGCAGCACCTGCCCCGCGTCCGGGTCGGTCAGCCGCCCTGCCACGGCGGCGAACAGCGTCTTGCCGGCTCCGGACCGGCCGACCACGGCCACCGTGGTCCCGCCGGGGATCACGAGGCTGATGTCGTGCAGGACCGGCGAGCCGCCGCGTACGAGCCGCACGCGGCGCAGTTCCAGCGTGCCGGGTCCGCCTTCCGGCAGCTCCGCGCCGCCGTGGCCTAGTACGGGCAGGGCGAGGAGCGCGGCGGTCCGTCGGGCGGCCGCCCGGCCGCGGACCACGGCTGCCAGCCCGCCCGTCACGGCCCCGAGGCCGGCGGCGAGGCCGGCGTACCGTACCGCGGCGAGCAGTTCGCCGACACCGATGGCCCCGGCCGACAGGCGGATGCCGCCTACGGCGAGGACCGCGTACAGGAGCATCGGCAGGAGGGCCGACGAGCGGGCCGCCGTGGCGCCGTACACCCGCCACATGCGCCTGCCCTCGGCTCCCAGCTCGGGCAACTGCGTGAGGATCCGGTCGCGTTCGCGGTCGGCGGTGCCGGCGGCGGCGATCGTCCGCGCCCCGGCCAGTGCCTCGACGAGCCGGCCGGCCGTCGCGAGCTGCACCTGCTGGTACCGGGCGATGCTGGCGGAGGAGTCGCGGGCGAAGGCCCGCAGCAGGAGCACGAGCAGCGGAACGCCCGCGAGGAAGGCGAGAGCCGTCCACACGTCGATGAGGAAGAGCGCGGCAAGGGCGCCGAGCGGGGGCAGCAGGGCGGCCGTGCCGTGCGCGACGGCGGCCGGGACCTTCCCGGCCTCGGTGGCATGTGCGGTCAGCCGTGCGGTGGTGTCCCCGGGGGCGTACCTGGCCGCGTGGTGGGGTGCAGTACGCAGCAGCCGGGCCAGCCCGAGCCTGCGCAGCCGGGCGGCGCAGCGTCCGTCCACCTCGCCGGTCAGCCGTGCGGCTGCGGCGTCCAGGACGACCTCGGCGGCGATGACGGCGGCGCACAGCAGGGTCCAGGCGGGGCCCGACGGGGCGCGGCGGAGCAGCAGGTCGAGGGTGTGGCCGAGGACCGCGGGTTCGGCGAGGGCGGCCGCGGCGGCTGCCACCGTGCATCCGAGGACGGCGGCGGTGCGTCCGGCGCTGTGGCGGGCTGCTGCCGCGAGCGCCCGGTCGGCGCCGCGCGCCTGTGCCCGCGCCGCCGCCTGGTCCGCCGGGTCCGGCGGGTCGGGTGGGCTCATCGGCGGATGCCTCCTGGAATGTGGTGCGGGCCCGGGCGGTGAACCGCCCGGGCCCGAGGCGACCCGATCAGTTGCAGGTGGTGATGCTCAGGCTGCTGTCGCCGCAGAGCAGCAGGCTGGCGCGGCTGCCGCCGCCCGTCATCGCGGCCTCGGTGGTCTCTTCCTTCGGGGTCTCCATCGACTGCAGGTCAAGAAGCGTCATGTCGGTTCCTCTTCTCTTGAGTGGTGCGATGGGTCACGGCCCCGGGTGGGGCCGGCTCGGGGGCCGCCGCGGCACTGCGCAGCGGCGGAAGGAACGGCAGGTGTGCGCGCCCGCCGGACGCCGCGCTGCCGAGGGCGAGGAGGGCGCCGGCCGTGCCCGTGGCCAGGTCCATGGACAGCCGCATCATCTGCTCGCCGGGGAAGGCCAGACGGCCCTGGTACTGCACGGCGTGCCGGGCCAGTGCGTCGATCTGGCGCGCGACGGCGTCGGGCCCGGTGCCCGGGCCGGGCGTGGTGGTCCGGGCCAGGTGGAGGATCATTCCGGCGGCGCCGCGCAGCAGCCCGGGCTGGGCGTAGAAGGTCGCCTGCGCTGCCCGTACGATCTCGCGCCGGGCCTGTTCGAAGCGCTCGTCGGGACCGTGCTCCAGCCAGTCGTCGAGGACCATGCCGATGCCGACGCTGCCCTCGCCGAGGTACGGCATCGTGCGCCATCCCTCGTTCACCTGGAGGGTGCCGTACGCGCTGGTGACGCAGCGGTCGAGGTCGCGGTGGAGGGCGTGGGCGGCCTGGATCAGCAGTTCCTTGTCGCCGGTGCGCTCGTACAGCCGCAGGAAGAGCAGGGCGGGGCCGGAGTTGCCGTACAGCAGTCCCGCACGGGCCGGCCGGTGCGCCGGCCGGGCGGCGAGCTCGGCGCAGCGCAGGGCGGCGGCGCGGAGCTCGCTCTCCCCGCTCGCCGATCCGAGCGCGTCCAGGGCCAGGCCGATGCCTGCGAGTCCGCCGTGCAGGTCGGGGCCGGCGCTCTGCCAGGGCTGGCGCAGCAGCCGGTCGGCAAGGTCGAGCGCCCGGTCGGGGTGTCCGAGCCGGTGCAGCGTCCAGGCCGTGCCGGCCAGGCCGTCGTAGAAGCCGAGCGGGGTGCCGGAGGCCGGTTCCGCGGTCCGGTCGAGCAGCCATTGCTCGGCCTCCGGCCAGGGTCTGGCGCCGGTCTCGGCGAGGGCGTGGAGGACCCCGGCGATCCCGTATCCGAAGCCGACGCCTCCGCCGGCGGTCGCGAACTGGGCGATGTCGCCCGGGACGAAGCGGTCGTCGCGGTCCGGGGTGGCGGACGCGCGCAGCGCCGCCGTCATGGACGCACGGGCGGCCGGCCACTCCCGCGGTTCGACGGGCAGGTACGGCCCGCGCGGTGCGGGCAGCCGCCCGCCCGGGGTGCCCCGGGGCGCGCCGGACAGGATCTCCTCGACGGCTTCGTCGAGGAACCGCCGTGGTACGGGGAACTGCCGGGCGGCAATGGTGGCCAGGTGCACGGCTTTGGCCCGGTCCAGGACGAGCAGGCTGGTCAGCGGGAGGAACAGGGCGAGGCGCAGGCAGGCGAGGGCGTAGCGGTCGACGGAGAACCCGCGCCGTTCGGCGGGGGCGACGAAGGCCGGGTTGGCCACGGTCTGGCGCAGCCCCTCGTCGACGTGCGCGGCGGCCTCGAAGTCCAGGAGTGCGACGGAGGGTTCGCCCGTCTCGTCCTCCTCGACCATGATGTTGAAGAGGTGGAGGTCGTTGAAGACCACCCCGCGGGCGTGGACGGCGTCGACGGCTTCCGTCACCCGCTGGTGCACCGCCAGGGCCCACGCCGTGTACGAGGCGAGCTCGTCGGGGCCGGGGTCCGCCTCGATCAGCGGGTGGCGGCGGGCGAAGTAGGTGTTGAGCGGCTTGCCGGCGAGGTGTTCCAGGACCAGGAAGCGGTGGTCGCCGACCGTGAACGCCCCGCGGACGGCGGGGACGCAGTCCAGGCCCGCCAGCCGTTCCAGTGCGGCCTGTTCACGGTGCAGCCGGGTCACCGCGTCGGCGCCGTCGGCGGCGAGGCCGGCGTACGGCCGGGCCTCCTTGAGCACCACGGTCTCGCCGGTGCGGCTGTCCTTGCCGAGGTAGACGCCGCCGCCGTTGGAGAAGTGCAGCGCCCGCTCCACGGTGAAGGGGATGCCGGCCAACGTGACGGCGGAGCGCGCGTCGAGGTGCGGCTTCAGGAAGGCGGGCAGCTCGACCCACTCGGGCGGCTGGAACACCGGCCCGCGCGGATCCGGTACGAGCCGCCCGCCGGGAGCCTCGATGGCCGGGACCAGCGTGCCGCTCGCGTCGTAGCAGTGGCGCAGGGTGAAGCTGCCGTAGCGCAGGTGGACCGGGCCGGCGCCCCAGCGCAGGTCGCTGAGGATGTACGGGCCGGCCGCCCCCGCCAGCAGGGCGTCGAGGTCCTCGGCGATCCGGCGGCACTGGTCCTCGTCTGCCGGGTAGACGGTGATGAACTTCCCGCTCGCCGCCCGGTCGGCGTACTTGGCGTTGCGCAGGTGCAGCAGGTACCGGCTCGGTATGAACTTGAAGGCGATGTTCCGGGCGGTGCAGTACGTGTGGACCGTCGCCAGGGTCGGTTCGGCGTTGTCGAGCGTGGCCGAGACGTGGATCTTCCAGCCCTGGGCGGGCAGCACGGCGGCGTCGGGCCGCAGCGCGAGCCAGTCGCCGCTGCGGTGCGAACGCCAGCCCGACGGCACGGGGGCGAGCGCGACCGGGTAGCTCTGCTCGGCCCGCCGGTACGGCGCGTCGTAGAACCAGCGGTCGGCATCGCAGAAGGCGGCGTACCCCTTGTTCACACCTGCTCCCTCGGTCGGCGGCAGTCCCGACCGTGTCACGCCCGGCGCAGGCGGCGACAGTCACTGCTGTCACCGACGGGGTGTGCAGTACTCACGAGTCACGAGGGCCCGGTTGGCGGTGGGGGCGGCTCCGGTCGTGGACACCGCTGGCATTCGCCAACGGTGTCCGGTCGTGGCACCGCCCCCGCCCTGCGGGCAGCTCCCCGCTCAGACCGGGCAGGGCCGGTATTCGAGGCTGAGTTCGCGGTCGACGGCGTAGCTGGTCCGCATCGAGGCGTCGGTGACCTGCTGCCAGGAGCCGTACTTGGCGTAGAGCTGGTCCGCGGTGGGGCCGAGCGGGTCGCCGTACTTGGCGATGTTCCGCTCCTCCAGGATGCGGACCTCCTCCGGGGTCATGCCGGCCCGGGTGATCTCCTTGGCCTGGTTGCGCATGCCGACCATCTCCCGGGCGATCTCCTCGTCGGTGGCCCCGGCGGCGCGCATGTCGGCCGCCGTACGGTGCATGTCCTCAAGGAGTTCGTGGTAGCGCATCCGGGTCCGCTGCGCCTCGACCTTCTCGTCCATCGGCAGGACGCGGATGCGGCACACGACGGGGTCGGTGCTGGGGCAGGGGTCGTCGGCGGAGACGGGCCGGGCGAGCGGCGCGGTGATGACCGAGCCGCATGCTTCCGCCGCGCCGGCCACCGTGGAGGAGGTGGTGGCCAGCAGCGCGACGCCGGCCACGAACGGGAGCAGGGCGCGGCGGGAGAGGGGAAGGGAGAGAGGCATGCCCGCATCTTGGCGAGGCCGCCGCACGCCGGCACGGGGACACCCCGGTGATCACTCCAACGGGTTCCCCGTGGTCGGCGGCAGCGGCTCAGCGGCGGTGGATCCGGTCGATGCCGTACCACTTCGAGACACAGGCGGCGACCCAGTCCCGCTCGTGGTCGGAGGTGAAGAACGGCTCGGCCAGACCGCCGATGTACAGGGGCCGGTATCCGAGGTCGGTGGCACCCCTCGCGGCCTCGGACCGGATGCGGTAGTTCTGGGCGTCCCAGGCCACGGCACGTGTCACCGTGGTCGTGGTGAGCTGCTGCACGTTCGGGACGAGCACGGCCAGCGCGGCCAGTGTCAGGCCGCCCGCGGCCGCGGCGGCGGCCGGGATCAGCGCTGCGGCGGTCCGTCGGCGCGCCGCGAACCGGCTCGCCCACTCCCCCAGCAGTGCGCCGTATCCGCACAGGGCCAGTTCCATCGGGACGAGGAAGTTCGTCCAGGTACGGGCGTACGTCCACCCGCTCGGGCCGTAGCCGCTGCGCAGGCCCAGCACCACCGCGAACGAGCCCAGCACCACCACCGGCACGGGCAGGAGCAACACGGCGATCAGCATCCTGCGCGGGACGGCCGGGCGCCGGTTCCGCTTCCCGCGTGCAGGTGCGCGCAGGCCTGCTCCGACACCGAGGAGGACGCCGACGGCGGCGGCTCCGAGGTAGGCCCACTGGCCCGTCACGGAATCCCACATGTGCAGCCAGTCCTGGAAGGTGGCCCTGAGTTCGCTCGCGGAGAGCACGGACTGCCGGTCCGGCTGCTGGGCGCGGCGCCACCGGGCGCCGGGGGACGTGTAGAGCACGATCAGGCCGCAGGCGAGTCCGGAGCACCAGAGCACGCACCAGGTGAACGGATGCCAGGTCTGCGCCAGCTTGAGGCGGGGCAGGGCCAGCAGGCCAGCACCGGCCGCGAGCAGACCGCTGACGAGTGCGAACGGTTCGCTGAGGGTGCCGAGCGCGAACCCGATGAGGAACGCGGCGGCGAAGCCGCCCGCCCGGACGGCGGCACTCGGCCGGCGGACGGTCCAGAAGGCCAGCAGGAGCGCCCACACTCCTATGACGCTGGGAAGGGTGTGCGAAATGGTCGCAGGAGCCCACAGCAGAACTTGATAACTGCGTGTTCCGGCGAAGTACAGAAGCGCCTGGACGGTCAGGGCACAGGCGGTCAGGAGCAGGATCCGGGGTTTCCCGCCGAGGAAGCGGACGAACCGGTATCCGAGCAGGACCAGGCCGGCCGTGAAGGCGACGGCGATCACGGTCGGAAGGATCTTGACTCCGACGAGTCCGTCGCCGTAAACGAGGCCGCTCAGGAAGGCATTGGTGATCCGGCCGTTCTGGGTCGAGTAGAAGTCGGACGTGATGCCGAGGACTCCCAGTTCACGGGACTTCCAGGCGGCGCACCAGTCGTCCGACGCGGGCCGTACGTAGAGCCCGAGGAAGCATCCGACGGCGATCAGGGCCCCGGCCGCCGCGACGAGGATGACGCCCGCGCCCGGCAGGAGCCTGCGGACGAACGGGCGACGGTGGTGTCCCCGCACCGCTGCGGAGGCATGCGTGCGACGGCGCTCGCCCTCGATCGAAGCAGTGCTCATCCACCGATCCTTCGCAGCGGCGCCCGGCCGCACCGGCGGCCGATGCGCCTGCCGATTCTGGTCACCGCAGGGCCCGGTCACACCAATGTGCACGGTTCGCCGCCCCCCGGCATCCGAGAGGCGCCGGGGCTCAAGGCCGTGGTTGCGCACTTCCGGTCCACGGTGAGCGCGCCGGGATCCGCGGCCTCGGCGGAGCGGGGCCCTTTCGCCCCTCGGTCCGGAATCCGCGGGATCCTGCGCCCGTTCCACGGCTGTTGCTCCATGCGATGACGCGGGGCCTCTCACCGCCCTTCGGTCACCCGGGCGGCGGGTGTGTCGTGGCGGCCTCCGCGCAGCTCGGCCACGATGGGAATTCCGGGGCCTGCGCGCCCGGAAGCCCGACGGAAGGAGGGGTGATGCCTGCTGCCCCGCTCGTTCGCTGGGCGGTCGTCACGGCGGCCGTCGCGAGCATCTCCCTTCCCGTGTGTGTCGCGGGCGCCCCGGCCGGCCGGGGCGCCCCCCAACAGCGGCCGGCGCTCTTCGTCAGGCCCGTGGGACACCAGAGTCACGGCGACGCCGAGGGCAGCTACGCACCCATGTCGGTGCTCGCCGCCCCCACCGCCGGCCTCCTCTCCAACACGACCGCCACCGAGGGCATCGCACCGTCCGTCGCCAAGGGCGCGCGGTACATGGAGCGGAGCAACGTACTGCGGTTGCCGTCCGGCCGGTGGAAGTACCTCCCCGACGACAGGACGGCATCGGCCGTGGTGGCCCTCGACGATCCGACGGCCCGGCAGCAGATCGCGCAGAGCCGTGCCTGGCTGGCCGCCGGCCGGGTCCCGGGCAGCTCGCCCGCGCAGCGCGCGGCGGCCGAGCGGGCCCTGTTGACCATGCGCGCCCTGCTCCGGCCGAACGGTGCCATGGCGGCGGGCTGGACTCCCGGCTGGATGTACTCCTGGCCCCGCGACTCCAGCTTCGCCTCCGCCGCGTTCGCGCACACCGGCCACGAGGCCGAGGCCTACCGGATCCTCCGCTACAGCGCCAGAACCCAGCGCAAGGACGGCACCTGGGACGCGCGGACGAAACTCGACGGCTCCGGCCCGCCGGACGGCAGGCGGTGGCAGCTCGACGCCAACGGCTGGGTCCCCTGGGCGACTTGGCAGTGGTACCAGACGGCGCCCCGCACCACCCGCAGCGCCCGGCTGACCGGCCTCTACCCGATGATCCGCAAGGCGGCCGACCACACGGCGGCCTCCCTGCGGGCGGACGGACTGCCCCCGGCCTCCCCGGACTACTGGGAACTGATGACGTCCACGGCGAACATCGGTACCGCCGCTCCCCTCCTCGCCGGGCTCAACGCCTCCGCGGACCTGGCCCGGGAGATGAACCGGCCGGCCGACGCGGCACGCTGGAGCCGGGCCGCGGGGCGGCTCTCCTCCGGGATATCCAAGAAGTTCGCCCCTCTGGGATACCAGCGCACCGTCGACGGACTGCACGGACACGACAGCGCCGTGGCCTTCATGGCGCCGCCGTTCAACGCGGCCCCGGCCGATCTGCCCCGGGCGCTCGACGCCACGCACAAGGCCCTGCTCCTGCCCAACGGGGGTCTCACCCCCGGCAACGATCCGACGGCGCCCTGGGGTGGGAACGCCTGGACGCCCAGTACCTCGTTCTTCGCCCTCGCGTGGGCCGGTACGGGCAGACCTGCGAAGGCGAGGCAGGTCCTGGACTGGGTCCTCGCCAAAAGGAACGTGCTCGGGGAACTCCCCGAGAAGGTGGACGGGGCGGGCAGGCCCTCGTCGGTGGCACCCCTGGCATGGACGGGCTCGATCACCGTCCTCTCCCTGGTGGCGCTCGACGGCAAGGCCCTCCCCACGCCTCCCCTGCGGGGCTGAGTGCTCTGACCGGGCCGGAACGCGCCGCGCCGCGACGCGGGCACCGCCTCAGACGGGCTGCGTCCCGTCGCCCGGGGGCGGGGCGGTGCGCAGGCTCTCCAGCTCGGCGAGCAGGCGACGGTACGCGAACCTCTCGGCCCGTACCGCGTGCCGGAACGGGAGGTAGTGCGGATCGTGCCGAGCGCGGGCCTCCCCGGCGGCGGCGACGCGGAGCTCCCTCGCCCCGTCGAGATCGTTCATCGCCCGGACGCAGGCGCCGTCGAGCAGCTTGTGGTCGAGGACCTCGGCGAAGGCCCGCTCCGCCAGCACGCCGAGCCGTTCGAGACCGGCCACGCAGCTCTCGGGGGCCTGCTCGTCACAGTCCTCGTCGAGACCCCGCGCGAGCGATTTCAAGGTCGTGCCGAGTTCGGGGTACCCCCAGGCAGGTGCGGTGTCGTTCCTGCACCCGGTCGTGAGGGCCGCGAGAGCCGCGAGGGCGGCCACGGCGCGGATCGGTCCCGGTCCCCCGCAGACACGTCTGCACGCGGTGGAAAGAGCGGTGGAAAGAGCGGTGGAAAGAGGGGTCATGGAAGCCCCGATCGCCCGTGGGTCAGAGTTCGGCCGCCATCGCCCCGCGAGGTGGTCCGCCCGCCATCCTCGCCCGCCCCGGTCCGCGCTGCCACCCGGGGCCCGGCGCCGCCGGGCGGGCGCTGCGGCGCAGGTCACCGCGGTGGCCGGCCCCCGGAGACGGCCGGGCCCGCGTGCCGTGCCCGCACGGGCGTCAGGGCTGGACCGCCAGGTGCCACGGGGAGGCGGGCCGGCCGCCGGGCGGCTCGGATCCGGCCGGCGGGACCGTCGTGAGGACGTGCAGCTCGGCGTCCAGGCCGAGGGCCGCCGCGACGGCCGTACCGGCCCGCCCGGCCACGGCCGACGGGGCACCCGCGTACAGCATCTGGGACTCCTGCCAGGACTGCGGACCGGCCGTGCCGGCCACGCTGACCGTGCCCGTACTCGCACGGCCAGCGAGCAGGTGGCCCGCGACGCCGACCGCGCCGTAGCCGCCCGGACCGCCGGTCTCGGCGACCGGGGAGAACTCCGGCGCGGGCCCGCCCGCGGTGGCCAGGCTCGTACCGACGGTGCCCGAGCCGGGCCGGCGGAAGAAGAGGCGGACCCCGTCGCCCTCCGGGCGTGCCGAGAGCACGCCCGTCGTCTGCGGCAGCCCGGTCGCGAAGGAGCCGGTGAGCGGGGCTCCCGGCGTGTTCTGCACCCAGGCCAGTACGGATCCGGTGGTCGCCGCGTAGACCTGGCGCCGCCCCGACCCGTCGGTCGCGGTGACCGGGTCGCCCAGGAGTCCGGCGCCGCCCAGGGCCTGCCAGGTGCCGAAGGCGCCGTCCGGGGTCTCCTGCGCCCGGGCGCGCAGCGTACGCCCGGAATCGCGTACGTACACCGTGATCCGGCCCGCCGGATCCACGGCGACGGCCGGTGCGCTGATCGCCGAGGTGCGGGACCTGTCCTCGGTGTCCGGGCTGCCCAGCGACTGCCAGGGGCCGAATCCGCCGTCGGCCTTGGTCTGGACGGCGTACACGACGTCCCGGCCGTACTCCTGGGGTGTCGTGCCCAGGGTGGTGCGGGTGGCGAACACCGCGACCCTGCCGTCGGGGAGCCGGACCGCCGTGGCCCCGGCGTCGATGCCGGCGCCGGGCAGGAACCGGGGGCCCTGCCAGGAGGCCTTCGGGCCGCTGCGCGACCAGTACGCCATGCGGCCGTCCAGTGCGGCGAAGGCCCACAGCCGTCCGGAGACGCCCTCGGCCATCCAGGAGGTGCCGTCACCGCGGCTGTAGCGGATGGTCTGGTTCCAGCCGGCGCCGGTGGGCCTGGTCGCGGCCTTGCGGTCGCCGCAGCCCGCGGGGCTGGCGCACCAGTCCTGGTGGTCCGTCCAGGCGTAGGTCTTCAGGTAGCCGAGCTTCTCCTCGGCGGTCTGCGGGTCGAGCGTCGGCGGCAGGGAGGTGTTCGGGTAGCTGACGTAGTTCTGGACCGAGAAGTGCGGCCGGTCCGCGGACTGCGCGTAGCGTTCGGCGGCGGCCTGGACGAAGCGGGCGCCGTACATGTGGTCCTGGTGGTCGAGGAAGGTGCCGTGCACCGTCCTGCCGGGGGTGGGGTCCTGCATCCGTATGGCGGTCGGCTTGTACATCGCGAGCACGTCCGCGATGGTGGCCACGACCTGGTCCTTGGTGTACGAGAACTCGCTCTTGACCGGCGTCCCGGAGGTCAGCTGGGCGCCGAGGGCGGGGATCCGGCCGTCCCACAGGCCGCGCAGGCTTTCCGGATTGTTCCCGGAGATGCTGCGGGCCTCGCGGAGCTCCATCCACACCAGATTGACCTCGGGCCGGGCGACGAGGACGTCCACCTCGGCGCTGCCCCCGCCGGCGGTGGGTATGGACCGCCGCTGCCAGGCGCTGGTGCGGTCACCGGTGGCCATCTGCGCGTAGGCGCCCCGGATGCCGTTCTGGCGGGCCTCCGCGTAGGCGGCGCGGTCGGCGGGTCGCGCGGCGTCGTCCAGGTGCGGGCTGTGGGCCTCGTTCCTGCCGTCGGACTCGCCGGAGGTGAGGTAGACCGTGGTGACCTTGATGCCGCGGGCTATGGAGCGGCTCAGGTCGGGGTTCATGAAGAACAGGTCGTCGTCGGGGTGCGCCACGACCTGCAGGGCGGAACCCTCGGTCACGCTCGCCCTGACGACCGCCTCGGGGGCCGCCGGCTGCCGCTCGTGCCCGGATCCGTAGGACCAGGCCGTCATACCGGCGGTAGCGACGGAGACTGCTGCGAGCAGCGCTGCGAGGCGGGTGCGGCTGGCCAGGGACATCTACAGCGCCTTGAGGATCGGTCGGGTGCGGAATTCCGCCTGGGAGTCATTCGGTGTCCCGATGGCTCCACTGCTTCCGGAGACGACCGGGCTCGATTATGCATGGCACGTTTGCGGCTGACACAGCATCAAGGGGCATATAAACGGAACTGGGTTAAATAGGCGAAACGCCCTGTATGTCCCTTTTGCCCACCTCTGCATCGGCCGCACGGGAAGCCGGACAAGGCCGCACGGCGTGCCAGGCCCCGGGTGTCCCGTCCGAGGAGGCCGCGGGCGAGTGACACATGTCTCGCCCGATGGATCTTCACGCTCCCGCCGGCCGGTCGCCACGACGGCCGGGTGCGGCCCCCTGAAAAGTGCTCCGCAATTGACAGTCGGGACCTGACGACGACGGGTCCGGTGAATGATGGCGACCGGCCGCCCCGCGTACCGAGAGGGTTCCTCCATCGTGAACAGATCGCACACCCGCCCGCGTCTGCGCAGGCCGGTCCTCGCGGCCGTCGGCGCCCTGGTGGTCCTCGGCGTGGCCGGCGGACCGGCCGCCGCGCACGTCGAGGTCACCGCCTCCGACCCGCACGCCCTCGCCGAGAACGTCACGCTTTCCTTCACCTCCGAGGCGGAGTCGGACACCGCGGGCATCGCGGAGTTGCGGGTCGTGCTCCCGAAGGGCATCACCCCGGACGCCGTGACCCTGAAGGACGCCCCCAAGGAGTGGAAGCTGACGGCCACCCCGGACGGGTACACCGTCGGCGGTCCCGCTCTGGCCACCGGTACCGACGCCGCGTACAGCATCACGGTGCGCCGGCTGCCCGACGAGAAGACCTTGGCCTTCAAGACCCTCGAAACCTACGGCGACGGAAAGATCGCCCGCTGGATCGAGGTGCCCGCCAACGGGGAGAAGGCCGACGATCCGGCCCCCTTGCTCGAACTGGAGGCAGCGGCCCCCGGGGCACAGCCGATCGCCCCGAGTCCGTCGCCGACCCCGAGCGCCGAACCGCCCGTCAGGCCGTCGACGGCGGCTCCCTCCGTCCCCGTCCCGGCCACGGGCAGCCGGGCGGCGAGCGCGGAGGCTGCCGGCAGCGGAACCGGAGACGTCGTCGGCGTGGTCGCGGCGGAAGCACTGCTCGCCGCCGGCGGGGCGTTCTGGTGGCTGCTCCACAGCCGGGGCCGGGGCCGGGCCTGACCGCAGCGGCCGGGTCCGGTGCACCGCTTGCGCCGTCCACCGGACCCGGCCGCTACCGCGGTGACGATGACGACGTGATGCGGACGGTCTCGCGCACGGTGACCTGGTCGATGTCGGTGGTTCGCACCGTGATGTTCATGGTCCACTCGCCGGGCATGGGCAGCCGCAGGTCATAGGCGGCCCAGTACCCCTTCTGGTTCTTGAGCCTGGCGTCGAGCGGGCCGATTCCCAGGGCGTCCTGGGTGAGGGTCAGGCGGAGTTCGGGAACGGTCGCGAGGCCGCCGTCCGCGGTGTACACGACGGCTTCGACCGTGTTTTCGCCGACGCGTCCCGGCGCCAGCGTGATCTGCACCGTGCCCTGGTGGTTGGCCGTCCCCATGTCGAAGGGGACCGTGACCACCTTCACCTGCGGCTCCTGCGCCGTGGCCGCCGGGGCACTGTCGCCCACGGCGCGGCCGGGCTGGGTGCCGGTGAGCAGGGTCGTGATCGCCAGGACCACGACACCGAGTGCGGCTTCGACGGCCACCGTGCGGCGCAGGCTGCGCCGGTGTCCGCCGGCCTCGGCCACGGACGGCCCGGTGTCGTCGCCCGGCTCGCCCCCACCGGGCGCACCGGACGTGCCGCCGGGTTCCGTTGCCGCCGGGGGCGTCGGCGCGCCGGCCATCTGCGCGACCCTCACCCGCTCGGGCTCGGGCACCGTGAGCGTCTCCGCGGCCGGCTGCGCTGCGTGAACGAGGCGGGCCGTCCGACGACGGGAGAAAAACGCCACCCACAGGACGAGGACCACGGCGGCGACCTTCACGGCGAGGGTCCTCCCGTACGGCGTGCCGGTCAGCGCTTCCCAGGAGCCGACCTGCCGCCAGGACTGGTACACCCCCGTGCCGACCAGAACGGCGACTGCGGTGAAGGCCAGCGTCGAAAAGCGGCCGATCGCGGACTCCGGGACGGCACGGCTGCCGGTGCGCCGAAGGACGACCACCAGCGTGATCAGGCCGCCCAGCCAGACCCCCATGGCCAGCAGGTGCAGCACGGCGACGGGAACGGCCACCGGCACCTGGATGCCGGCGGAGGCGTGTTCGGCTGCGGCCCAGGTGAACGCCAGGCCCAGGGCGAGCACCGCCCCGGCCAGGCGGACTCGGGCACCGGGGTGCGGCGGCTGCGCCCCGTCGCCTTGGCCTTCGGGTCGCAGGGCCGGCAGCCTCGGCAGCACCGCGGCCGCCGCGAGCAGCACGAGCCGGGCGATCAGCGCTGCTCCGGGCCTCCCGGTGACGGTACGGCCCAGCTGAGACGGGTCGAACACCGACATCGGCCGGCCGGCCGTCTCGTACGGGCCGCGCAGCAGCAACAGAGCCACGGTGGCCACCAGCAGCGTCGCCCACCCGGCCACCAGCAGCCTGCGCACCGGACGGACCGCACCTGCGGCGGGCCAGCACACCAGGACGAACGCGGCAGCTCCGACGAGGAGGGCGAGCCCGCTGTAGGCGGCGTAGCGGAAAAGGCCGTACAGGCGGCCGACTG
This sequence comes from Streptomyces sp. NPDC097981, assembly GCF_040302565.1. Lineage (NCBI taxonomy): Bacteria > Bacillati > Actinomycetota > Actinomycetes > Kitasatosporales > Streptomycetaceae > Streptomyces > Streptomyces sp. NPDC097981. The sequence continues at coordinate 209,111 of NZ_JBEORW010000008.1, read as the reverse complement.
CCGTGTCGTCCGGTGAGCCGGCCGGCACCACGGCGGCGGTCCCGGACGGCTTGCCGACGGAGAAGACGAACGCGCCGGAGATCGGGTGGCCGTCGGCGGAGACGACCCGCCAGGCCACGGTGTAGGTGCCCTGGGGCAGCTTGTCGGACAGCTCCACCCCGGCGGTGTTGTCCTTGCCGTCGACATGCCGTGCCGGGCGGGGGTTCACGCGCTCGTTGTCGGGTGAGAGCACTCTGAGCGAGTCCTCGGTGAAGCCGACCGACTCGGTGAAGGTGAGCGTGACCTGCTGCGGCGCCGTCTTGAGGACGGAGCCGTCGGCGGGATCGGAGCCGCTGAGGCCGGCGTGCGCGTAAGCCGGGACCGCCCCGCCGAGGACCAGGGCGAATAGGGCGGCCACCAGCGCCAGGACGGTCCGTGACGTCCTGGCGGGAGGCGATCCGGTGTGCATGAGGAGGCGGCCTCCAGGGTGGCGGTCGCCGGCGGCGACACCTCCGCCCGGGACTCGGTCGTACGGGGCAGCAGCCGGACGGTGTGGCTCACCTGGGGCGACAGGACGGACTCTGACAGGACTGGGACACAGGGCGAGATGTGGACGATAGTGCTGCCGGCCCGGTGACGGAGCGGGTTGAGCAACTTCTGCCAAAGAGCGGTTCAGAAGGCCCGGCTCCGGCACTTTCCCTGTAAGGGAAGGATGTTCACGCCGTCCTGCGGCGCCGCCGGACGGCGAAGACGATCGCGGCGATGAGGGCGATGCCGAGCAGGACGACGAGCACGGTGCCGATCCTCGCAGCCCGGCCGGCCGGCCTTTACAGGGGGCTTGCCCTCCCGTGCCCATTGACCAACAGCGACCGCGTGCGTACCCGGAGCGCACGGTCCGCGGCGTCCGAGCGGTCCCGGACGATCGAACATACGATGGGCGGGAACCTGCGTGGGCGGCTCGCCGCGCCGCCCGCCCGGAGCACCCGGGGTGGAGACGTATGGCACAGGCCGCCGATACGGCGCGGACCGTCATCCTGACCGTGGACGACGACCCGGGAGTCTCCCGTGCCATCGCCCGTGACCTGCGGCGCCACTACGGCGCCGACTACCGGATCGTGCGCGCCGAGTCCGGCGAGTCCGCACTGGAGGCGCTGCGCGAGCTGAAGCTGCGAGGCGACCTGGTGGCGGTGATCCTCGCCGACTACCGCATGCCCGGGATGAACGGCATCCAGTTCCTCGAACAGGCGCTGGGCGTGTACCCGGGTGCGCGGCGCGTGCTGCTGACCGCGTACGCCGACACCAACGCGGCCATCGACGCGATCAACGTCGTCGACCTCGACCACTACCTGCTCAAGCCGTGGGACCCGCCGGAGGAGAAGCTCTACCCGGTCGTGGACGATCTGCTCGCGGCCTGGCGCTCCAGCGACTACCGGCCGGTACCCGCCACGAAGGTGGTCGGGCACCGCTGGTCGGCGCGCTCCTCGCACGTGCGCGAGTTCCTGGCCCGCAACCAGGTGCCGTACCGCTGGTACTCCTCCGACGAGCCCGAGGGGCGGCGGCTGCTGGAGGCCGCCGGGGCCGACGGACAGCGCCTGCCCCTGGTGATCACGCCGGAGGGCACCGCGCTGATCGAGCCGGAGGCGCCCGAACTGGCTGCCCACGTGGGGCTCGCGACGACGCCGACCGCCGACTTTTACGACCTCGTCGTCATCGGCGGCGGCCCGGCCGGGCTCGGCGCGGCCGTGTACGGAGCCTCGGAAGGACTGCGGACCGTACTGGTCGAGCGGTCGGCCACCGGCGGGCAGGCCGGCCAGAGTTCCCGCATCGAGAACTACCTCGGCTTCCCGGACGGCGTGTCGGGGGCGCAGCTCACCGAACGCGCCCGCCGCCAGGCCGGCCGGTTCGGGGCCGAGATCCTCACGGCGCGCGAGGTCACGGGTCTGGAGGCCAGCGGACCGGCGCGCGTCGTCCGCTTCTCCGACGGCTCGTCCGTCGCCGCGCACAGCGTCATCCTGGCGACCGGGGTGTCGTACCGGCAGCTCCGGGCGCCGGGCTGCGAGGACCTGACCGGCTGCGGGGTGTACTACGGCTCCTCGCTCACCGAGGCGGCCTCCTGCCAGGGGCAGGACGTGTACATCGTGGGCGGCGCCAACTCCGCCGGGCAGGCGGCGATGTACCTGGCACGGGGCGCGAAGTCGGTGACGCTGCTGGTGCGCGGGGAGTCGCTGGCGGCGTCGATGTCGTACTACCTGATCCAGCAGGTCGAGGAGGCGCCGAACATCACGGTGCGGACCCGTACCGTCGTCGAGGCGGCGCACGGCGACGGCCACCTGGAGCAGCTGACGCTGCGTCACATGGACAGCGGTGCGACCGAGCTCGTCGACACCCAGTGGATGTTCGTCTTCATCGGCGCGGCCCCGCTGACCGACTGGCTGCACGGCACGGTGCTGCGCGACGAGCACGGATTCATCCTGGCCGGCCCGGACCTCACGCCGGACGGACGACCGCCGGCCGAGTGGGAACTGGACCGGCCGCCCTACCACCTGGAGACCAGCATTCCCGGCGTGTTCGTGGCGGGCGACGCGCGCGCCCAGTCCGCGAAGCGTGTCGCGTCCGCCGTCGGAGAGGGAGCCATGGCCGTGATGCTCGTCCACCGGTACCTGGAGCAGTCATGAGCGGGCAGGTCATGCCGTGCAGCCCGCAGGAGATCGCCTCGCTGTTCCTGTTCGAGAAGCTCTCCCCGGAGCAGTTGGGGCGGCTGTGCACCGAGGGGCGGGTGGAGCGGTTCCAGGCGGGCCCGGTGTACACCGAGGGCGACCCGGCCACCTGTTTCTACGTGATGATCGAGGGCACCGTCGTACTGTCCCGCCGGGTCGGCGGTGACGACGTCGAAGTCAGCCGCACCTCTCAGCGCGGCGTGTACGCGGGAGCCATGCAGGCCTACCTGGGCGACCAGGTGCCGCAGACGTACCTCAACTCGATGCGGGTGACCGAGCCGACGCGGTTCTTCGTACTGCCCGCGCAGTCGTTCGGGGACATCATGCGGGAATGGTTCCCGATGGCCGCGCACCTGCTGGAGGGTCTCTTCTTCGGTTCGAAGAACACCCAGCGGGCCATCGGCCAGCGTGAACGGCTGCTGGCCCTGGGATCGTTGTCCGCCGGTCTCACCCACGAACTCAACAATCCGGCCGCGGCGGCCGTCCGGGCCACCGCGACGCTGCGGGAGCGGGTGGGCAAGATGCGGCACAAGCTGGCGCTCATCGCCCGGGGCCGGTACTCCCGCGAGACGATCGCCGACCTCATCGAGATCCAGGAGCGCACCGTCGAACGCGTCGCCAAGGCAACGGCGCTCAGCCCGCTGGAGGCGTCCGACCGGGAGGACGAGCTCGCCGACTGGCTCGACGACCACGGCATCCCGGAGGGCTGGCGGATCGCCCCGGCCTTCGTGCAGGCCGGTCTGGACACGGACTGGCTGGAGCAGGTCGCGGCGACCGTGGCCGAGGACATCCTGCCGGCGGCCATCGGCTGGCTCAACTACACGGTCGAGACCGAGCTGCTGATGGACGAGATCGACGACTCCACCACCCGCATCTCCCACCTCGTGGACGCGGCCAAGCAGTACTCACAGCTCGACCGTGCCCCGTACCGGGTCGTCGACGTCCACGAACTCCTCGACAGCACCCTGCTGATGCTGTCCGGCAAGATCGGCCCCCGGATCCGGGTGGTCAAGGACTACGACCGCTCCGTACCCGAGGTACCCGCCTACCCGGCAGAGCTCAACCAGGTGTGGACCAACCTCATCGACAACGCCGCCTCCGCCATCGGGAGCACCGGCCGCGACGGCACCCTGACGGTCCGCACAGCACGGGAGGGTGACCGGCTGCTGGTGGAGTTCCGCGACACCGGGCCCGGTGTCCCGGCGGACATCCGCGGCCGCATCTTCGATCCCTTCTTCACCACCAAGCCGGTCGGCGAGGGCACCGGTCTCGGCCTCGACATCTCCTGGCGGATCGTCGTCAACAAGCACCACGGCAGCCTCCAGGTCGAATCCGTACCGGGCGACACACGGTTCCAGGTCCTGCTGCCGCTGACCGCCGCGGACCCGGAGACGCCTTCCGAGCCCACCTCCCGTCCCTCGCACGAATCCGAGACCGCCGAGGAGCCGGCATGACCGACATCACCGGAATCGACCCGGGCGTCCCGCCCGCCGGAACCGGCTGCGCCGCGTGCGACGCGGTGGGCGGCTGGTGGTTCCACCTGCGGCGCTGCGCCCAGTGCGGACACATCGGCTGCTGCGACTCCTCGCCGGCCCAGCACGCCACCGCCCACTGGAAGTCCACCGGCCATCCCCTGGTGCAGAGCTTCGAGCCGGACGAGGAGTGGTTCTGGAACTACGACACCGGCGAGCTGTACGAGTCCGGGCCCGAGCTGACACCGCCCGGCGGCCACCCGGCGGATCAGCCGGCACCGGGACCGGCCGACAGGGTTCCGCCGGGCTGGACGCGGATGCTGCACCGCTGAGCCAGTCGCGGGGTGCCTCCCGGGCACCGCCCTGCCCTGCCGTTACGGTGGCGGCATGGAGCAGCGGATCAGCCTGGTCACCCTGGGGGTGGCGGACCTCGCCCGCGCCAAGACCTTCTACGCGGCGCTCGGATGGCGGGGCACCGAGGTCGAGGAGACGGTCTTCCATCAGGCGGGCGGTCTGGCCCTGGTGCTGTGGGACCGCCGGAAACTTGCCGCGGACTGCGGTCTTCCCGACGCCCCGCCGACTGGATTCGGCGGTATCGCGCTGGCCCACAACGTGCGTACGGACGCCGAGGTGGACACCGTCCTCGACGCTGCCGCGGCGGCCGGGGGCACCGTCACCCGGCCGGCCGCCCTCAACGCGATCGGCTTCTACTCGGGCGTCTTCACCGACCCCGACGGCCATGCCTGGGAGATCGCCCACAATCCCGGCTTCACTCTGGCCGAGGACGGCTCCCTGACCCTGTCCGACTTCGGCGGGTAGCAGATGATCACGATGAATGCGCCTCTCGCATCGATTGGGGCGGATTGCCCGGCTCGACCCTGTGTCGATCCTGCGGGCTTCCTTAAGGGAAGCTGAAGAACCCCTCCAGATCGCTCTTTTCGCTGGTCACCAGCCTAGGCTCGGGCGGACTCCCCTCCTCCCCTTGCCTTGTGAGGTGTTACCGGCATGAGCCGCAGCCGAAACCCCGAAACCCCGTCCCGTGTTGAGGCGCGACGCAGGAAGACGGTGCGCACCCGCATCGTGCTGTCCGTCACCGCGGCCGCTGCAGCAGTGGCGGTCGGGGTCGCGGTGGCCGACTCCGACGGTGCCGCGCACGGGGGCGGGCGGACCGACGGCGCCGCCGGTCCGGCGTCCGGGAAGTCGGCCGTCGGCGCCGGGGCGCCGACCCCCACCTCTTCCGTCCCCTCCGGCGAGCCCTCGGCCACGACGAGCCCGAGCCCCTCCGGGTCGCCCGAGGCCTCGGGATCGGCCACCCCCACGCAGCCCGCGACGGCCGAGAGCAGCATTGCGGCCAAGTCCGAGTCGACCCAGGCCGACAAGCCCACGCGCAAGCCCGCGACCACGGGGAGCGGCTCCGGGGGCTCCGGGGGCTCCGGGCGGGCGGGGGGCTCCGGAGGCTCAGGTGGCTCCGGCACGGTCAACAGCGATGCCGAATCCGCGGTCCTCGCCCTGGTCAACAAGGAGCGGGGCGCTGCCGGGTGCGGCCCCCTGGCCTTGAACAGCAAGCTGAGTGCAGCGGCGCGGGCCTACAGCGACACCATGGCCCGAAGCGGCGTCATGTCACACACCGGACCCGACGGGTCCACCATGACCAGCCGGGTGGAAGCGGCCGGATACTCCTGGTCCAACCTGGGCGAGAACATAGCCCGCGGTCAGGCCGACGCCGACGCCGTGATGAACGCGTGGATGAACAGCTCCGGCCACCGTGCCAACATCCTCAACTGCGCCTTCAAGGAGATCGGCATAGGCGTCCACAAGGGCGACGGCGGCCCGTGGTGGACGCAGGACTTCGGCGCCTCAAGGTAGCGAACCCGGACAACGGCCTCCCTCCCCGGCCTCCCCCTGCCCCCCCACGCCCTCCGACCCGTCCGCGGGTGCGGAGGGCGTCGGCGTTCCGCCCGCCACCGCCCGGACCGGCTCCCCGGACCACCGGGTCGCGCGGGAAGGGGGAGGCGGTGACGGGCCCGCCGGCGCTTCGGTCACTATGGGGCCGTGCCCCGACTTCCGCGTTACCTGCTCATATGGCTGTCGTGCACGGCTGCCAGTGTGACTGCCGTGCTCCTCACGGTCCAGTTCGTGGTCGGCTCGACCAGGCACACGCCGCCGGTCGCACGGTCCGCCCCGACGGTCATCGAGACTCCGCCCGCATGGCAGGCGGGGACCCCGTCTCCGAGCCCGCCGTCCCCGACCGAGACCGCGAGCCCCTCGCCCACGGTGACGCAACGGCCGTCCCCCTCGGCCCCGTCCCGGACCCCCGTCAAAGCCTCGGCGGAAACCCCCCGGACCGCCGCTCCGAAGACCGTGGACTGCGAGGGAGGGGGAGCAGGCCTGTACACCGTCCCCTCGCAGGGCGGCAAGGTCACGGTGCGGTACGGCAGTCGGGGCGTGTGCCTGATCTCCGCGGTCCCCGGCCGCGGCTTCAAGACCAGCACCTCACAGACCTCTGACGACACCATCACGGTCACGTTCACCAGCTCTGACCACGAGTCGGTCGTCACGGCGACGATCGACCCGACGGCGAAGGCCACCGTCCGCGAGTCGTCGTTCTGACGCCCGGTGGCGCCGGCTGCCGTTCCGGGCCGGTTCGTACCGCTCGACCACCCTTTCCCCTTTCGCGGGATCAACTCCCTTTCATCCGTATCCGGGGCGAGCTCCGGCGAAGCGGAAGGTGAGCTGTTCCTTAGGGCATCCTCAAGATCGGGCCGAGGCGGTTCCTGCGGCCCGGAGCGGTCCTATGCTCGCGTCAGCCGAGCGGCCTCCGGCGCCGGCCCGTGACACCCCGGCGGTCCGTCGGGCCGTCGCTCTTGCCGAGCCGAGGGGGCTCCGTGCCCTTCCCGCCGTCCGATCCTTGCCTTGGGGTGCCTTCGCCATGACTTCTCGCATGCTCCCGCCCGTCCGCGCCGACCGCGGTGCGCAGCCGCCCCGCCCCGGCGCCCGCACGGGGATGCGACTGCCGCTGGTCGCCGCCGCCGTGGTCGCGGCGGCTATGACCGCCGCCTGCGGGCCGTCCTCCCAGCCCGCCGGATCCGCGGCGCCGTCCGCGGCCTCGCTCTCCCCGCCGTCCCTCCCCTCCGCCTCGGAGTCCGCATCCGGGTCGCCCGAGGCCTCCCCGACCGCATCGGCCTCGGCGTCCGCATCCGCGTCCGCCACCGCCCGGCCCGGCTCCCCGACCGCCCGTACCGGGTCCGCCGCCCCCGCCGGAACGTCCGCCAAGCCGTCCCGTGCGTCCGCCGCGGCCCAGCCGGCAGGGATACCCGGCCCCGGCTACGACAGTTCGGCCGATGCGCAGGAGCAGATCGACGCCGCCCTGCGCGCGGCCAAGTCCGAAGGGCGGATGGTACTGCTCGACTTCGGCGCGAACTGGTGCGGCAACTGCAAGGCCGCCGACAAGGTGTTCGCCCAGCCGCAGACCGCGGCCCTCCTCGGGGCCTCGTACCACATGGTCAAGGTCGACATCGGCGGCGACAGCTCCACCAACTCCGCACTCCTGCGCAAGTACAGTCCCTCCGGCGGCACCTACACGATGCCCGTGCTGGTCGTCGTCTCCCCCTCCGGCACGGTACGCACCGACACCCACGTCACCCGCAACCCGTCCCTGACCCCGGAGGGCATCAACTCCTTCCTGCGCCAGTGGGCGTCATGAGACGACCGGCCCGGGTGTCCGCCGTCGTCCCGGCCGGGGCCGGACTCGCGGTGGCCGCCGCTCTGGTCCTCGCCGGCATCGCCACCGACGACGGCGGAGCCGGGGCGCCGGACGGGCAGGCGGGCGCGGTCAGGACCGTGGCCGGGGCCACGGTCGTGGACCCCGGCGCCCGTCCGGACGCGCCCGCACTGACCGGCGACGACCTGGACGGGAAGCCGGTCAGCCTCGCCGGGCTCCGGGGCAACGTCGTCGTCCTCAACGTCTGGGGTTCCTGGTGCGGTCCCTGCCGGGCGGAGGCCGACGACCTGGAGCAGCTCAGCCGGCAGACCCGGGCCGACGGGGTCCGGTTCCTCGGGATCAACACCCGGGACCGGGACCGGGCGGCCGCCCGGACCTTCGTGCGCGCACACGGTCTGAGCTACCCCAGCCTGCCCGACCCCACCGGCGAACTGCTGCTGCGCTTCCCGCCCGAGCTGCTCAACCCGCAGGCGGTCCCCGCGACCCTCGTGATCGACCGCCGCGGACGCATCGCCGTCGGCATCGGGGGCGCCGTCACCGACGAGCAGCTGCGGCCCCTGCTCGTGCGCGTGGCCGGGGAGGAGTCATGACGACGGTCACGTACGGGGCGGTGCGGCCCTCCCGGACGGCCCGGGTCGCGGCCGCCCTCCTCTCCTCGGCCGTACTCGCGGCATGCGGCGGCCGGTCCGCCGAGGGCGCCGGTGCCTCCGCACCCACGACGAGCTTCACCGAGCAGGGGGTCACCGTCACGCTCTCGGTATCCGACTGGCACACCTCGAAGGGCACCCTCACCGCGGTGTTCGCTCCCGAACGCAAGGGTTTCCACCTCTACAGCACCGATCTGCCGGCCGGCGGCGTCGAGGGAGTGGGCAGACCGACCGCGATGGCCGTCACCGGGGCCCTCAAGGCGGAGGGCAGGACGGCGGCCGCCGCGCAGGTACGGTCGATCACCGTGCCCGGTGTCGAATCCCCGGTGCCCGTGTACCCGGACGGCCCGGTCACCACCACGCTGCCCGTCCGCGCCGACGGGAACGGCGACGCGACGGTGCTGCTCGGCTACGCGAGCTGCAGCACCGAGGACGGCTGCACCATTCCGGTCTCGGACCACCCCGTGCACCTGCACATCAACGGCGGCCGCCCGGCGTTCGACACCCACTAGCCGCGACCTCACCCGATCGAGCCCCTAAGGTGTCCCCCATGCCCAGCGTCCTGGTCGTGGAAGACGACCCCAGCATCCGCCAGTCACTGATCGAGGTCCTGGCGGAGCACGGGTATGCCGTACGCAGCTCCGCCGACGGGTTCGGGGCCCTGCGGGAGGTCGCCCAGACGCCCGTCGACGCGGTGGTCCTCGACCTGGGCCTGCCCGATCTGGACGGAGGGGACGCCCTGCGCATGATCCGGGGCATTTCCTCCGTACCCGTCCTGGTGGCCACCGCCCGCGACGACGAGCGGGAGATCATCAGCCTTCTCAACGCGGGCGCCGACGACTACCTGGTCAAGCCGTTCTCCGGAGGGCAACTCGTCGCTCGCCTCTCCGCCGTCCTGCGGCGCACCAGTCATGTTCCGCCCGCCGCTCCAGCGCCGGGTGCACCGGGGGCGCCGGCGGCCGACGCGCTGCGCCCCACCACCGTGGGCGAGCTCGCTGTGGACCCGGGCGCGCGCACCGCGTACCTGGCCGGCCGGGAGCTGCGCCTCACCCGCCGGGAGTTCGACCTCCTGGCGTTCCTCGCCCGCCACCCCGGCCAGGTCGTCTCCAAACGCCGTCTGCTGACCGAGGTCTGGCGCGAGCCGTACGTGGACGACCAGACCGTCGACGTGCACCTGTCGTCGCTGCGTCGCAAGCTCGGTGAACGGGCGGCGGCCCCGCGGTACCTGCTGACCGTCCGCGGCGTCGGCATCAAACTGGTGGCGCCGCGTTGAGGCGTTCGCTGGCCGGAGTGGCGCTCGCCGTGACCTCCATGGTCGCCCTCTCCTTCCTCATACCGTTGGCCGCACTGGTGATGTCACTGGTCAAGGCGCAGGCCGTCACCGCGGCCGAGCAGCGCGCCGCCGCCCTCGCCCCCGTCCTCACGCTGACCACGGATCCGTCCGCGCTGCGGGAGTCCGCCGAGAGCCTCGATCCGGGGGAGCACCTGGTCGTCCACCTGCCGGCGGACGCCGGGGCCCTCGGCAGTTCCAAGGCCCCCGCCGCGCTGCTCGAACGGGCGCAGCAGGGGCGGGAGTCCATCTCCCAGGAGATCCCGGGCGGCTGGATCTGCCTGCAGCCGGTGGTGCTCCCCGGGGACCGGGTGGCCGTGATCGAGAATTTCGTTCCCGAGGAGGAACTGACCCACGGGGTCAAGGAATCGTGGGCGGTCATGGTCTTCCTCGCCGTGGCGCTGATCGGCGGCTCGGTCCTGGTCGCCGACCGTCTCGGTGCGAAGGTCGTCAGGTCCTCGAAGAAGCTCGCACAGGCGTCGCGCGCACTCGGCCAGGGGGACCTGGAGACCCGCGTGGACCCCGTGGGCCCCAAGGAGCTGCGGGACGCGGGTGTCGCCTTCAACGCGATGGCCCACCGGATGACCGAGTTGCTCGCCGTCGAACGGGAACTCGTAGCCGATCTGTCCCACCGGCTGCGCACCCCTCTGACGGCCCTGCACCTCGCGTCGGAGCGCATGGCCGGCACACCGGAGTCGGCCAGGGTCGAGGCGGCGGTCGGTGAACTGGAGGCGGAACTCCAGGCCATCATCGCTGCGGCGCGCAGCCCGCTCGCCGTGGGCCCCATGGGCCAGGGCATGCTCGGCGCGGAACCGCCCGCAGGTCACCACGCCGTGCGCGCGGGGGCGTCCGGCCCCCGCTGCGAGGTGGAGGACGTCGTCCGCCGCCGTACCGCCTTCTGGACGGTCCTGGCGGAGCAGCAGAACCGGTCCTGCTCCCTCGGCCTCACCCAGGAACCCACGGCTGTCAGCCTCTCCGACGACGACGTCGCCGCCGTGGTGGACGCCCTCATCGGCAACATCTTCCGGCACACCGCGCCGGGGACCCCGTTCGGCGTCCAGGTCGTGCGTACGGCCCATGCGGTGGAGCTGGTCGTGGAGGACGGTGGACCGGGCATCCCGGAACCGGAGCTGGCGCTCTCCCGCGGGAGCAGCACCGGTTCCACCGGGCTGGGTCTCGACATCGCCGGGCGGGCCGCGACCGCCACGGGCGGCTCGGTGCGCATCGGCCGCAGCCCGTTGGGAGGCGTGCACATCACGGTGTCGTTCGCGCTGGCCCCGGCGACCCCGTCGGGCCGCGGACCGCGCACCTCCCGCCGCCGGCCGGCCTGGCCGCGCAGACGGTAGCGGGCCGGGACGGCGGACAGGCAGACAGGCAGACAGGCAGACAGGCAGACGTATGCCGTCAGGCGAAGCGCGATCGCCTTCTCCTGGGCGGCCACGGGCCCTCGGCCCGCCGCGCCTCCGTCTCGTCCGTCGTCACCGCTGTCACCAGGACTTCCCTCCGGGCTTGTGGCTATCTCCAATATCACCTGCTCAGACGCGACCACTATTGGCGCATACACCAAGCATTTGCCAGGAGATTGTCGAATATTAGCTGCAGATGCAGGATGGGGCGTGAAGGTGTGCCGTGGAGGAGGTGGCAGGTGAGCGACGGAGAGCGGAGCAGTGCCGTTCGCGGGTGGCTCCGGGGCATCGGGGTCTTCGCGGGGCCGCTGCCCGAGTTCGTGCCCGAGCAGGCTCCGGACGACCCGGTCCGCCTGTTCCTGTCCTGGCTGTCCGACGCCGTGGCGGACGGCCTGCGCGACCCGCACGCCATGACCCTGTCCACCGTCGACGAGGCGGGCGACCCGGATGCCCGGGTCGTGATCCTCAAGAGCGTGGATGCTTCCGGCTGGCAGTTCGGCGGGCACGGCTTCAGCCCCAAGGGCCACCAGTTGGCCGTCCACCCCCGGGCCGCACTGACCTTCTACTGGCCCGAGCACGGCCGGCAGGTCCGCCTGCGCGGGCCCGTCACACCCGGATCCGCCCAGGACAACGCCGAGGACTTCCTCGCCCGGTCCGCGACCGCCCGCGCCGAGGCCCTGCTGGGCCGTCAGAGCCAGTACCTGGCGGACACCGCCGAACGCGACCAGGCCCTGGAGAAGGCCCTGGGCCTCGTCGGGAAGGAGCCTTCGCTCGTCGACTCCGCCTGGACGCTCTACACCCTTGCGCCGGTGGTGGCCGAGTTCTGGCAGGCGGCGGCGAGCCGCGTCCACACGCGGCTGCGCTACGAGCGCACCGCGAACGGCTGGGGTCGGTTCCGGCTCTGGTCGTGACACCCCCGCCCCTGCCCCACCCGTTCCTGCAGGCCCCGTCGGCACAACCGCGGGTGTGCGGGAATCCCCCTGTCCCTGCTCACAAGGCGAGGTAACCCCATGACGACACGTACCCAGGACGGCAGCGCGGGCGACGTCGACTACGGCGCGATCGGCGCCGGATACTCCTCCCACCGCCGCCCGGACGAGCGCATCGCCCGGTTCATCGCCCGGGCGCTGGGCGATGCCCAGACCGTGCTCAGCGTCGGCGCCGGCGCCGGATCGTACGAGAACGCGGCGCCCAGCGTGACGGCCGTCGAGCCGTCGGAGTCGATGCGTGCCCAGCGTCCGGCGCGACTCGCCCGCGCAGTGGACGCCGTCGCCGAGGACCTGCCCTTCGCGGACGGGGAGTTCGACGCAGCGATGACGCTGTTCAGCGTGCACCAGTGGTCCGACGTACGGGCCGGGCTGCGCGAGATGCGGCGCGTGACCCGCGGACCCGTGGTCATCCTGACCTGCGACCCCACGTCGGTCCGGGAGTTCTGGCTGTACCGGTACGCGCCCGAGGTGCTCGACACCGAGGCGCGGCGCTACCCGGGCGTCGAGGAACTGGCCGCCGCCCTGGGCGGCACCGGGACCGTCACGACGGTGCCGATCCCGCTGGACTGCACCGACGGGTTCAACGAGGCCTACTACGGCCGCCCGGAGGTGCTGCTCGACCCGACGGCCCGCCAGGCCTGCTCGGCATGGAGCTTCGTCGACGACCGGGTCCGCGAGCACTTCGACACGTCCCTGCGCCACGACCTGGAATCCGGGGCCTGGGACGCGGAGTTCGGCCACCTGCGCCACCGGCCCGCGTACGAAGGGTCGCTCGTCGTCGTGCGCGCCACCCCGTGAACAGCAGCACGAGAAAGAGAACGGCACAGCGGGCCGCACCCGCCCGTTGACGGGTACCCGCGGCAGTCCCGGCAGTGCCGCGGCCAGGGCCCCTGCCGGTCCCGAGCACCGGCACCGGCGCCAGGGACAGCAGCAGCGCCGGGACGGCGAGCAGCGCGTCGGTTGCACGCATGAGCAACTCGTCGGCCCGGCCGCCCGCATAGCCGGCGACGAATCGGATCGCGGAACCGGCCCCGGCCGGCCTGCGGGGTCAGAACCAGTGCAGGCAGTGCGGGGAGCGCTCGGCGCGGAAGAGGGCGTCGGCGAGCATGGCCGCGCCCGGGCGGTGGGCCCGGACGTGTCCGGCACGCACGAGCGTGCTCGGGGCGGTGCCGCCGAGGTAGACCGAGCCCAGGTCGCTGACGTCGAGGGACAGGTCGGGCTCCCGGTCCGTCGGGACGCAGTCGGCCTTGCCGTCCCGGACGGTCAGCAGGTAGCGGCCGTGCTCGCCGAGGAACGGGTCGTCGACATCGAGGACGAGCTCGCCGTCCGTGAACCAGCCGCGCGCGGTCAGTGCACGGGGGACGTCCAGCAGCCGCACCCAGAGCCAGTCGGTGTCGCCGCTCACCTCGCCGGCACGGAAGTCCTCGAACTGCCAGCGCAGCGGGTGCTCGGTCGGGACGTGCTTGAACACGACCTGGCTGACCAGGTCGTGTCCGAGCAGGAACCGGGCCAGGGCCGTGTAGACGGCGTCGTCGGTGGTGATGATCTCGTCGACGGTCAAGGTGACGGACTCGCCGAGCGAGTAGCTGGCGTACCCGTCCGGGACGCCGTCGGCGTCCCGGTGGACGGCGATGTACCGCGGCGCCCGAGAGATCGGGGGCTGCCCCGCTCCCGAGGACCACCAGTGGTGCGGCCGGGACAGCGCGCCGGGCTGTGCGCGGCGGTACCGGTCGTAGACCTCTTCCAGGACCTCGCCGCACTCGGCGCGCCGCAGCACCTCGATCGAGCCGGTGTCCGGGCCGGTCGCCGGGGCATCGGCCGCTCCGCGCGCCCGGGGAAGGGCGAGGGCCGCCTGGTGGCGCGGCACCGTCAGCCGCGCCGTGTAGGTCGCCGGTCCGTAGCCGAACCTGCGGTAGATCAGGGCCTCGGAGGCCAGCAGTACGGAGAGGCACTCCCCGCGGGCCCGCAGCGCGGCGAGCTGATGCCGCATCATCGCGGTGAGCACGCCCCGGCGCCGGTGCGACGGCAGGACGCCGACGGCGGTGACCCCGGAGGTCGGGACGAGGATCTCACCGGGCAGGGTGAGCTCGAAAGAGTACGCACCGGCGGTGCCGACGGGCCGCCCGTCCGCCGTCACGGCGAGCAGGTTGCGGTCCATTTCGTACGCCGACCAGAAGACCCCGCCGCCGTCCTCGGTCGGGGTTTCCGGGAAGCGCCCGAACGCGCCATGGATGGTGTCGACGAAGACCTCAAGGTCCTGGTCGGTCGTGGGACGAATGTCCATTGCTGCCGCTGCCTTCCCCTCCATGCCGGCACCATGACTCGTGGTGTCCCGCCACAATGCAGCGATACCGCGTCGCCGGGTCAAGCGGATTACGCGCGGGGGAGGAGCCCGGAGCGCCCTCGTGCGACGTGTCCACCGGAAGAGAAGGCACCCCGGCGGTGATCCGCCACACCCGGTGACATGTCTGCCCAAATGCCACATCCCGCACTTCGGCTGGGTCCGCGCCCGGCATCCAGGATGATGTCCCGGTGCAGAATGCGGAACAGTTCAGCGAGGCCGAGGACGATACGGACAGCCCCGGAGCAGCGGGCCCACGCACTCCCGTGGACCTGTCCATACGGGTCAGAGCCGCCCAGGAGGGCGACGAGGCGGCCTTCGGAGAGCTGTTCCGGGCGGTGCAGCCCGGCCTGCTGCGCTACCTGGGCGTCCTCGTCGGCGCCGAAGCGGAGGACGTGGCCTCCGAGACGTGGCTGCAGATCGCCCGGGACCTGGCGTCATTCCACGGGGACTACGACGGATTCCGCGGCTGGGTCGCGACGATAGGCCGGAACCGGGCGCTGGACCTGCTGAGGTCCCGACGGCGGCGGCCGGTCAGCAGCGTGCCGGCGGAGGACCTGCTCGGTGACCGGCCTGCGGCCGACGACACCGAGGGCGCCGCTCTCGCCGGCATCGGTACCGCGGCGGCCCTGGCCCTCATCGCCGCATTGCCCCGCGACCAGGCCGAGGCCGTGCTGCTGCGTGTGGTCATGGACCTGGACGCGCAGACGGCCGCCCGGGTGCTCGGCAAGCGGTCGGGCGCCGTACGGATGGCCTCTCACCGCGGCCTGCGCAAGCTCGCGAAGCACGTCGCAGCGCCGCCGCGAGGGGCAGGAGCGTCCACGGATCCGGATGCCCGGCAGTCCCCGGAAAAAAATTCGGCCCCGGGAGTGACACCGGCGAAGGCACCGACGCTGAAGGGCATGAGATGAGCACCAACCGATCCCGGCGTATCGACCACGACACGGCAGAGCAGTTGCTCGGCCGGCACGCGGTCGGCGCGGCGGACGGCCACGAAGCCCTCGCGGGACTGCTCTCCGCCGCCGCCGCACCCGCGTCGGCAGGGGAACTGTCGGGCGAGCAGGCGGCGCGGGCCGCGTTCCGGGCGGCTCGGCTCGCACCTGTCCCTGTTCCGCAACGCCCCCGGAGGCAGCCGATGGTCATGTCGGCGCTGGCGAAGGTCCTGAGCGCGAAGGTCGCGGCCGCCGCCGTCGCCACCGCGCTCGGCGGCATCGCCGTGGCGGCCGGCACCGGCCACCTGCCCGCCGCTCTGGGGGGCGGCCCGGACGGCGACCGGCCGGCGCAGGCCGGGGCCTCCACCGCGGCCTCTCCTTCGGTTCCCCCGAGAGCGGCCGCTCGTACGACGGCACCCCTGCCGGCCGACCTCGCGGAACTCTGCCGCGCCTACGACCGGGCACGCGACGCTCATCCCGGGGAGGCTCCGGCGGAGCCCCGCTTCACCGTCCTGGTCACGGCGGCCGGGGGCCCGGACAACATCCCGGGATACTGCGCCCCGGCACTGGAGGCCTCCGGCACTCCCGGCGCCGCACCCGGTGCCACGGACCGTCCGGCGGAGGCCCGGCCGAGCGGGCGTCCGGCGTCCCGGCCCCAGCCGCCGGGCAACCGGCCTGCCGGTCCCGGCGCCGGCCACACACCGAACGCACCCGACAGCCGTCCGACCGGTCCCCCGGACGGCAAGCCCGGTGCCCCTCCCGGAACAGGCGGAACAGGCGGCGACCCGACCCCGCACCCCAAGGGATGAACCCCGCCGCCCACGCCCGGGCCGACGGGCGGGGCGGCACCCACCACCCGACCGCTTTCGACCCTCCTATCCGTAGAGGCCCTCCACCGATGCACCGACCACCTGGCGACCCGGCCGAGGAAACCGTGCCGATCCCCCTCGCCGGCACAGGCGCCCCTGGCGTACCGGACACCCCGCCGCAGTGCGTACCCGAGGCGAGCCCGGTCTTCGTGGACGCCTCGGGGCGCAGGCAGCGCCGAGTCCGCCGGATGGGCCGTCTGCTCGTCATCCCGGCCGCGGCCTACGTCGTCCTGCTCATCAGCACACTGATGGGCGGTCCCACGGTCCGGTCACCGTTCCTCCCCTCCGCGCAGGCACCGCAGGGTCTCAAGGGCAAGGACCCGGCAGCGGGGTCCACACCGAGCCCGTCCATCGGCAAGGCTGCGAACGGAACCCGCAGCCCCCGCCCGCCCGCCGCGCCCGCCACCGCGCCGTCGTCCGCCACCACCGTCACGACCGCCAGGACCGCCGCGCCCGGCACCGGGGCAGGTCCGACCGGCGCCCCGGTCGGCCGCCCGACCGCCTCCCCTGGCGGCGGCGCCACCCCCTCACCGGGTGGTGCGGCGCGCGGCCGCTCCACTTCCGCACCGGGCCAGGGCGGCAAGCCCACCACCCATCCCTGAGTTCCGCACCGCCAGGCAGGAAGCGCTCCCCTTGTCCAAGAACCCCCGTCGCCGCCAGGCCCGCGGCCGGCACGGCACCGTACGCAACGTCCCGCTGCGCACGCACTGGCTGCTCCTCACGACGCTGGTGCTCACCCTCTCGGCCGCCCTGCTGATCCAGGGGTACACCCAGCACCTGTTCGACACCACCGCCGACGGCGCGGCACGCAGCCAGGGGCCGGCTTCCTCCGTGCCCGCGCAGATCGCCTCCGGCGGCCCGGTGATCGAGGGAGCGGTAGGGCGCACCGCCGCCCCGGCCGCCCGCACCATCGCCCTGACCTTCGACGACGGCCCCGACCCGGTCTGGACGCCGAAGATCCTCGACATCCTGCGCCGCAACGACGTCCACGCCACGTTCTTCACCGTCGGCACCCGCGTCGCCGAGAACCCCGACCTCGCCCGGCGGATCGTCGCCGAGGGCCACCAGATCGGGCTCCACAGCTTCACCCACACCAACCTGGGCGCCTCGTCCCCCTGGCGGCGCTCCCTGGAACTGCGTGAGACGCAGCTCGCCATCGCCGGCGCCACCGGAGTCACCACTCCGCTGCTGCGCCCGCCGTACTCCTCCACCGGCAGCGCGCTCACCGATGCCGACTTCGACGCGGTCGTCCAAGCCGGCCAGGAGGGCTACCTCACCGTCCTCACGACCCGGGACAGCGAGGACTGGCGCCGGCCGGGCGTCGCACAGATCGTCGCGAACTCCATCCCCAAGGACAGCGGCGGACAGATCATCCTGATGCACGACGCGGGCGGAGACCGGTCCCAGACCGTCACCGCGCTGGAGCAGCTCCTGCCGAAGCTCAAGGCCTCCGGCTTCACGTTCGCCACCGTCGGCGACGCCGTCGCGCTCCCCGAGAGCGTGCAGCCGGCCGGGACGGCCGAGCAGTGGCAGGGACTCGCCCTGATCACCGCGCTGCGCACCAGTGACTGGATCCTGGACGGCATCTCCTGGCTCCTGTGGGCCGCGGGCGCGATCAGTCTGCTGCGTGCGATCGCCGTGTTCGTCGCCGCCCGGCGCCACGTACGGATGCGCCGCAAGCCGTGGGGGGCGCCGGTCACCGAGCCCGTCAGCATCATCGTCCCCGCCTTCAACGAGAGCGCCGGCATCGAGGCGGCCGTCCGCTCCCTCCTCGCCTCCGACCACCCTGTCGAGATCATCGTCGTCGACGACGGCTCCACCGACGGCACCGCCGACATCGTCGAGGCCCTCCGGCTGCCGGGGGTGCGGGTCATCCGGCAGCAGAACGCCGGAAAGCCGACCGCGCTCAACACCGGCATCGCCGCAGCCTCGTGCGATCTCCTCGTCATGGTCGACGGCGACACCGTCTTCGAACCGGACGCCGTCCGCATGATCGTCCAGCCCTTCGCCAACCGCCGCGTCGGAGCCGTCTCCGGCAATGCCAAGGTCGTCAACCGGGACGGCCTGCTCGGACGCTGGCAGCACATCGAGTACGTCGTAGGATTCAACCTCGACCGCCGCCTGTTCGACCTCGCCGAATGCATGCCCACCGTCCCCGGCGCCGTCGGCGCCTTCCGGCGCGAGGCGCTGCTGCGCGTCGGCGGCGTCAGCGACATCACGCTCGCCGAGGACACCGACCTCACCATGGCCCTGTGCCGCGACGGCTGGCGGGTCGTCTACGAGGAGCGCGCCAAAGCGTGGACCGAGGCACCGGCCTCACTCGGCGCCCTGTGGAAGCAGCGCTACCGCTGGTGTTACGGCACTCTGCAGGCCATGTGGAAGCACCGCGGCGCCCTCACCCAGCGCGGCCAGGCGGGCAAGCTCGGCCGGCGCGGGCTGGTCTACCTCCTGATGTTCCAGGTCCTGCTGCCTCTGCTCGCCCCCGTGGTAGACGTGTTCGCGGTGTACGGCCTGGTCTTCCTCGACCCGTTGCGCATCGTCGGCCTGTGGACGGCTTTCCTGCTCCTGCAAGTGCTGATGGGCCTGTACGCGTTCCGCCTCGACGACGAGCGACCCGGCCCGCTCTGGAGCCTCCCGCTCCAGCAGTTCGTCTACCGCCAGCTGATGTACCTCGTCGTCATCCAGTCCGTCTTCACCGCCATCGCCGGATCCCGCCTGCGCTGGCAGCGGATGGAGCGCTACGGCAGTCTCCAGGTCCCCCTCGGCGCGGTGGAGTCCCCGGCGCCCGCACCGGCACAGGCACCTGCACCGGCACCGGCACCGGCACCGGCACCGGCATTCGCATACGATCCGGCTCCGGCCAACGGCCATGACGCCGATGCCGCGTGGGCCTATCCTCCTCCGTTCCACCCGCAGACCCCGCAGCCGCCCACGCCGACGATTTACCAGGATTACCGCTGAGGACGCGACGCCGGAAACCCGCTCGAATTCCGGTGGACCGCAGGCCATTCATGCCGGCATTCACCACTGCCGGACCCGCGGACCGGGCCGCATTCCCCGCACACCACGAAGCCCCCACGGCCCGCCCGGCCGGGGGGCTTCGGCCGTGAGGAGCCACATGCGCAGGCCAGGCCCCCTCCCGGCGCGCCTAACAGGCATCGGCGAAGGCGGGCAACCATCCGGAGTGGCGAATTCCCGCCACTTCGGAACCGGCCCGGCGGCCGAACACACAGAAGCAACACGGCTGTAACGTCGAGGGCAATGTCGGAGATGGCACCGAATTCCCCGACACGCGCTCAGGCCCTACGCCGGGTAACCCGGTTCCGGCGACCCGGTTCGACCGGTTTCACCCCAACCGCCTGACACCACAGCGGTCGACTTCTGACGCCCCGTCATGGCGGGACTGTGCCAATTCCATTCCGGGTCTGTTCTTACGATCCAGCGCATTGTCATGCTTCCGACAGCCTCGGTACGGGCGCACCGCCGGTCAATCGCCTCCGGCAGGTGCCGCTCAACCGTACGGAGCAGCACGACAGCGCCCGTTCCGCCCCCTGCGAGCACTCACCCCGGTGCCCCGGAGCGAGGCGCGACCGCGCACACGCGGTTGGATCCAGAAGGAAAACCTACGTGAAGCGAAAGCTCGCCATCGGAGCCGTCCTCTCCACCTCGGCCCTGCTCGCCGGCGCCATCCAGGTCAGCGCCGGGCTGGCGCAGGCCGCCCCCACCCCCGCCGGCGCCCCCGCCCAGCAGCACGCCGCCCTGCTCGCCCAGGCCGGCAGCGACGCGCCCGCCACGGCCCGTGCCCTGGGACTGGGCAACGCGGAGAAGCTCGTCGTCAAGGACGTCGTGACCGACGCCGACGGCAGCCGCCACGTGCGCTACGAGCGCACGTACAACGGCCTCCCGGTGCTCGGCGGCGACCTGATAGTCCACCACGACGCCAAGGGCGCCGTGAAGTCGGTGGACAAGGCGGTCCAGCACTCCATCGCTCCGGCCTCGCTCTCCCCGAAGCTCTCCGCGAGCCAGGCCGCCGCCCAGGCGACCGGCGCCGTGAACGCCACCGTCGGCATCGCGAAGGACACCGACGAGCCGGCCCTGACCTCGGTCGACCGGACCGGTACCCCCCGCCTGGTCGTCTGGGCCGCCTCCGGCACCCCGCGACTCGCGTACGAGACCCTCGTCGAGGGCATGCGCGCCGACGGCACCCCCAGCAGCCAGCGCATCGTGACCGACGCCGCGAGCAGCGAGGTCCTCTCCGTCCACGAGGGCGTCCAGACCGCCGGCGCCACCGGCAGCGGCAAGGGCGTGTTCGTGGGCTCCGTACCGCTGACGACCGAGTACACCGGCTCCACGTACCAGCTGAAGGACGCCACGCGCGGCGGCCAGTACTCCGTCAACCTGTCCAACAAGACCGGGGGCAACGGAACCCTGTACACCGACACCGACAACGCCTGGGGCGACGGCACCGTCGCCAACGGCCAGTCCGCGGCGGTCGACGCCCAGTACGGCGCCGCGGCCACCTGGGACTTCTACAAGAACGTCTTCGGCCGCAGCGGCATCCGCAACGACGGGGTCGGCGCGTACAGCCGGGTCCACTACGGCCGCAACTACGTCAACGCGTTCTGGAGCGACTCCTGCTTCTGCATGACGTACGGCGACGGCGCGAGCAACACCCACCCGCTGACCGAACTGGACGTCTCCGGACACGAGATGAGCCACGGCGTCACCGCGAACACCGCCGGCCTGAACTACTCCGGCGAGTCCGGCGGCCTGAACGAGGCCACCTCCGACATCTTCGGCACCGGCGTGGAGTTCAACGCCAACCTGAGTGCGGACAAGGGCGACTACCTCATCGGCGAGCTGATCGACCTCAACGGCAACGGCACGCCGCTGCGGTACATGGACAAGCCCTCCAAGGACGGCAACTCCGCCGACTACTGGTCCTCCGGTGTCGGCAGCCTCAACGTCCACTACTCCTCGGGCGTCGCCAACCACTTCTTCTACCTGCTGTCCGAGGGCAGCGGAGCGAAGACCATCAACGGCGTCGCCTACAACAGCCCCACCTCCAATGGCTCCTCCATCACCGGCATCGGCCGCGACAAGGCCCTCCAGGTCTGGTACCGCGCACTGACCGTGTACATGACCTCCACCACCGACTACCAGGGCGCCCGTACGGCGACCCTGAAGGCGGCGGGCGACCTGTACGGCGCAACCTCCGTCGAATACCAGACGGTTGCCGCTTCCTGGTCCGGTGTGAACGTCAACTGACCCTTGGTCACCCGACTGCCGGCAGGCCCCTACGAGGAGCCTGCCGGCGCGGACGGGGGGCGTCATCGGGTGATCGCCGTGCGGTCGGTGCGGTCGGTGCGTGGAGTCGCCTGCCTGAAGGGCACGTTGACGCAGGTGAGCCGCGCACCGGCCGTGCCGGCCGTGCCTGGTTTCGGGTGTGTGGCGTGCCCGTGGATCGCTACGGGTTCAACGCCCCGCGAGAGGTCACCCAGGCCCCCGTCGACGCGGTGGCCCTCGACACCTGAGCCTGCCCGATCTCGGCGGACGGGACGCCCTCCCCATGCCCGCCGCGCTCGAAACAGGGGCAGGGAGGCGCAGGCCCTCCGGTCAAAGCAGGCAAATCCGAAACCAATAGGATTTAAACAGTCACAACAGTTCACTTGTCGAGAATAAACGGACGTCAAGCCACCCGCCGGGCATTAATCCTTTAGGCTGACCATCTCATCCCGGGCTGACGAATCAGGATTTTCAGTTACGGGAATCCATGGAAAGTTGCGGCCGATTGCAGGGGAATGTCAGAAATTGATGGACCGGCCTTCAGGAAACCGTCGCCGGTGATGGGGCTGGAACTCGCCAGGGCTTTGACCGAGGCGCCGCTCGACCAGACCTCCGGAACACTGCTGGTGGCCGGGGATCCTGGCGGATCCTTCCATCTCAGCGGCGGCGCAATCGTCGAGGTGACCTCTCCGGGTGCGCCCGGGGCGGAAACCCTGCTCCTGCGATCCGGCCGTATCCGTGAGGCGGACTGGGAATCCGCGACGAAGTCCAGTACCGCAGGAAGTCCCATCGGAGCCGAGCTCATCGCCCGGAAACTGGTCGGCGCCGCGGAATTACAGCTGATATGCGTGGCGGCCGCGCTGGATGGAGCCCTCGCTGTGGGAATGGGCAGGATCGATGGTTTCAGCCTGGAACGAGGCGCAAACGGCTGTCGACTGGCCGCCCCCCAGGCCATCGAACCCGACTGGCTGGTACGTGAGGCGGAACGGCGGATCCGGGCCCTCGTCTCGCGCCGACACCCCTTCTCGCCCTTCCGCACCCGGCTGAGCCGGACCGAGGCCGGCACCGCGGCACTGGACATCGCGGCCGCCGGTGAGCGTCGGGAGATCCTGCTCCGGCTCAACGGCCGGCGCAGCGCCAGGGACATCGCGTTCCTCCTCGGCCGGAGCCTGTACGCCGTCACGGTGGAGGTGTCCCGGCTGCTGATGGAGGGGCTGGTCGAAGCGGCGGTACCCGCCCGGCCCAAGGACCACCTCGTCGGACCCGCCACCACTGCGGGCGGCCTGCCGCGCCGGCTGCCGGGGGCGAGCGGCGTCAACGACGTCCTGCCGCTCAGGCCGGTTGCCGGTCACTAGGGCCTCCGACGGGGCGCCGCGCAGGACGTACCGGTGGCGGACACCCTCGACCGCCGTCGGCGGCACACGCACATGAACCAACACGACAGGAGAGCAGTGACAACCAGGAAAGCCCAGCTGGCAGCAGAGGCGAGGACACTGAGGGACCAGGTCGTCGGCGTCACCGACGTCGTGGTGGCCTCCGTCGACGGCCTGCTGATCACCGCGGAGACCGACGACACCGCGGAACCCGAGAGCCTGGCCGCCCTCACCGCGGCGACCCTCAACATCGCCCGCCGGGCAGGCTCCATGACCAGCAGGGGCATGCTCCACCACACGGTGTCCCGGTTCACCGACGGCTACCTCGTCACCCACGCCCTCGGCGAGATGGCGCTGATCGGGGTGCTCGGCGACGCGGGCATGGACATCACCCGCCTGCACACCGAGGCGCAGGCCTCCGCGCAACGCCTCACCACCTTGCTCACCGAACCCGCCGCGGACGCGGACCCTCCGCGATACGGAGCAGCGGGACAGACCGACGGAACCGAAGAAGGAGCACGATGAGCGGGTCGGAATCGCGAGGACCGCAGACCATGGCGGGGCGGGTCGCGAGCATCGTCAAGGCCTTGCGATCCGAAGTACCGGACTGTGTGGCCGCGGGAGTCATCGACATGTCCACGGGCATGCTGCTGTCGGTGGAAACGGTCGACTCACATCCGCCGGAGGTGCTCGACATGCTGGCGGCGGCCACCCTCGACCTGTTCCAGGGCCGCAACGTACTGATGATCGAAGGCATCTTCAAGGAGCGCCGCGGGGTCATCAGCGACCGCCACTACTTCCAGGAGATCCTCGTCAACAGCGACAACCTCACGCACCTCTTCCTCAGGGTGGAGAGCGACGACGAGGTCGTGGCCGTCGTCGTCTGCCGCAAGACGGTGAACGTGGGCATGCTCTTCGCCCAGGCCCGCCGAGTCCTGAAGGACCAGGGACAGCTGTGACCGGCCCTGTGCCCGCACACACGTTCGGCGCGGCGCTCCGCCCGTGACGGCACATCCGTACAGGGCCTCCCGGACTTCTCGTTGACCTCCAGTCAACGGGCAGCGGGAGGCCCGCATCCTCTTCCGAACCGCGGCGGGCGCAAGGACCCGCGGTCTGGGTCATCGCCCCTGATCCGGGTCCGCGTCACCCTGCCGTTTCAACACGTGAGACTCGACCGTCTTTCATGGTTCCGCCGCTGCTGCAGGAGGCGGCCGCCGACGTATATGAAACGTAGATGGACGGCTGCGAGTCTCCTCGGCAGAACCGCCCGCAAGCCAGCCAGGGACCTCACACGGCACCTGGACCGACAGACAGGATCCACCGTGCCGCACATCCGCACGTCCGTCACGCGCCGTCTGGCCCTCCTCGTCCCCGCCGCGCTCGTCGCGCTGCTCGCCGTCGGTGCCACCGCCGGCGCCCCCGTCCTCACCGCGGACCGCGGCACGAGCGTCTCGGCCGACGACGCCACCAGGCCCCACCCGCGGCTGGGCCACGACGAGTTCAACAGCAAGGCCTGACCGCCACTCGCGGCTCGAGCAGGGTGCGGGCCTCCTCGGCCTCCGGGAGGCCCGCCCGCTCGAACACCTCCAGCGCCTCGCCCGCGTGCCTCAGCCCCTCCTCGCGCCGGCCCGCCGCCAGGCAGACCCGGGCGTGGATCAGCAGGGCGTAGCCGCGGTCCCGGCCCCGGCCCGGCACCGTGCGCAGATGGGCCACGGCCCGGGCGGAGGCCTCCAGCGCCTCCCCGGTCCGGCCCAGGTCGCTCAGCGTCCGGGCGCTGCGGTAGTCGGCCTGCGCCCGCTGGCCCGGGATCCGGACCGCGTCGCACAGGTCGAGGCACTCCCCGTACGCGGCCAGTGCCTCCTCCAGCCGGCCGAGCTCGTGCAGGGCCTGCCCGCGCACGCACAGCGCGTGGGCGACCCCGTGGTCGTCGGCCATCTCCCGCAGCGCCTCCAGGGCCTCCTCGCACGCGGGCAGCGCCTCGGCCGCCCGGCCGCCGCGGACGCGGGCCAGGGCGGCGTTGAGGGTGATCGTCAGGGCGCCCGAGCGGTGGCCCTGCTCCCGCGCCAGGACGAGAGCCTCGTCGAAGCAATCGGCCGCCTCGCCGAAGCGGTGTTCGAACTGGGCGATCACCCCGAGGTCGTTGTACGCCTGTTGCAGGATCGCCCGGTCGCCCGCCCGGCGGCAGGCCCGCACGGCCAGCTCGGAGGCGGCGCGGGCCCGGCCCAGATCGGTGGCCTGGAGCGCCGCGTTCCCGCTGAGGAAGTAGGCGCGCCCGGCCGCACGGTCGTTGCCGCGCAGCGTCGCGGCCCGGGCCAGTTCGGCGGCGGTCGCGGTGATCCGCGCGTACGGGATGTCCTGCCCGAACGAGCTGAGCGCGACCAGCAGGTCGGCGGCCATCGTCAGCTGCTCCGTGTCCGCGGCGTCCGGTCGCCGCACCGCGAGCTGGACGGCGTGCAGCGCGCAGTCGAACTCCGCGACGACCCAGGCGCGGGCCTCGGTCAGGTCCGCGAGCCGTCCCTCCCCCGGTTCGGCGGCCGCCGCGACGATCGAGCGGTGCACCGGGTCCCCGGGGATCATCCACTGGAAGGCCTCGGCCGCCATGCCCAGCAGGTGGTGCAGGAGGCGGTGCTGCACCGGCGGGCCGGGCTCACCGGCCGGGGCGGGCAGGTTGAGCGCGAAGTCCCGGCCCAGCTCGTGGTGGCGGTAGCGGCCCGGCTCCGGTGATTCGAGCAGGGCGGCGTCCACCAGGGCTTCGAGCAGCTCCTCGGCCTCCGGCTCGGCCAGGTCCAGGGCGGCGGCCGCCGCGGCGAGCCCGATGCCGGGCCGGGAGACCGGGGCGAGCCGGCGGAACACGCTCGCCTGGGGCCCGGTCAGCTGGCGGTGGCCCAGCTCGAAGACGGCAGCGACGGCCAGGTCGTCGGCCCGCAGCTCGGTCAGCCGGCGCCGCTCGTCGGCGAGGCGGGCCACCAGGTGCGCGACGGTCCATCCAGGCCGGGCGGCGAGGCGGGCGGAGACGATGCGGACCGCCAGCGGCAGCCGGGCGCAGGCCTCGACCAGCGCGGCCGCGGCCTCCTCCTCCCGGTCCACCCGGTCGGCGCCGACGATCTGGCGCAGCAGCCCGAGCGCCTCCGCCGGGGTGAACTCCGCGAGCTGGACGTGGCGTCCCGACAGCAGCCCGCCCAGGCGGGCCCGGCTGGTGACGACCACGGCGCAGCCCGCGGCGCCCGGGAGCAGCGGTTTGACCTGGGCGATGTCCCGGGCGTCGTCGAGCAGCAGGAGCAGCCGGCGGCCGTCCAGGACGGTACGGAAGAGCCGGGCACGGTCCTCCGTCGAGGGCGGCACCTCGCGGCGGGGCACGCCGAGGGCGCCGAGCAGGCTGGCCAGGACGGTGCCGGGGTCGGCGGGGTCGCTGCCGGTGCCGCGGAGGTCGGCGTAGAGCTGGCCGTCGGGGTAGGCGTCCTTGACGTGGTGCGCGACCCGCAGGGCCAGGGCGCTCTTGCCGATGCCGCCCATCCCGCTCACGGCGGCGACGGCCAGGGCGGTGCGGGACGGGTCGGTCAGGGCGCCGGTGAGGGCGGCGAGTTCGGCGGCACGGCCGCTGAAGTCGACGATGTCGGCCGGGAGCTGGGCGGGCCGGACGTACCCGGCCGCGCCCTGCCCGCGCGCGAGGTCAGGCGCTACGGCAGCCCCGGACACCGCGGCCCGGGCCCCGTCCTGCATCCCGGCATGGCCGGCTCCCGGGTCCCCGACCCGCGGAGCCTCGAAGGCCTCGGGAACCCCGGGAACCCCGGTGGCTGCCGCGGCCCCGGTCCCGTGCGCCCCCGCCACAGCGGTCCCCGGCACCCCGGCCGGACCGATGCCGTACGCCCCCGCCGGCCCGGCGGCGGGCACCCCCGCGACTCCGGCCGGTGCCCCGCCAGCCCCGGCGGACGCCGCCGGGAACCCCTCGGGTCCCGCGGGCGCGCCGCCGGAAGCCGGTGCGCCGCCCGGGGCGACACCGTGCGCTCCCGCGGGTGCCGTCGGCGCGGCGTCGGAGGGCGCGGCCGGGAGCCGTGCGGGCGGCTTGCCCTCGCGTCCTGGGGCCGGGGACGCCGGTGCTGGGAGGAGGGCCGGGTCGCCTGACAGGATGCGGGCGTGCAGGGAGCGGAGGTCCGGGCCCGGGTCCAGGCCGAGTTCGTCGGCCAGCACCTCGCGGGCCCGGCCGAAGACGGCGAGGGCGTCGCCCTGCCGCCCCGCGGCGTACAGCGCGCGCATCAGGAGCCCGTACGGGCGCTCCCGCAGCGGCTCCTCGCGGATGAGGGCGGTGAGCTCGGGGACGGCCCGCTCGTGCCGCCCGAGCAGCAGGTCCACCCCAAGGCCCTCCTCCAGCAGGTGCAGCCGCAGCTCCGCCAGGCGCGAGCGCTGGCTCTCGGCGAACGGCCCCGGCACCCCGGCCAGCGGCTCGCCCCGCCACAGGGACCCGGCCCCGGCCAGGGCTTCGGCGCAGACCTCCAGCTCCCCGGCCGCGTGGGCGCGCGCGGCCTTTGCGGCCAGCTCCTCGGCCCGGACGGCGTCGACCGAGCCCGGCGGCACCGCGAGCCGGTATCCGTCGTTCGCGGACTCCAGGATCTGGGCCCCGGCCTTCCCGGACTCCCCGCCCTCCAACAGCTTCCGCAGCCGCCAGACGTAGGTCCGCAGGATCATCACCGCGGAGCCCGGGGCGGACTCCCCCCAGACCGCGGCGGTCAGTTCGTGCAACGGCACGACATGGCCCGCGCGGAGCACCAGGACGGCGAGGGTAGCCTGCTGCTGCGGCGGTCCACCGGTCAGCACCGGTCCCCCGTGGGACACGCCCACGGATCCGAGCACGAAGAATTTCACGAGTTCCCCCTGTGCGCGCGCACAGCTCCACACGGCGGTTGGTCCCCAGTTGTCCTGGCCCGCCGATGTACGGAGCGTCATCCTAAGCGGTTCATATGACCATCCCATCGGAATGGGTCGCGGCGGCGGCCCGGCCGGGCACGCCCGGCGGCGGGGAGGGACCGCGTCCGGGTCACACCCATCCGAGGCGGGCCGCGCGCAGCCCGGCCTCGAACCGGCTGCGGGCGCCCAGCCGTTCGATCAGCGAAGCCATGATCCGCCGGGCGGTGCGGGCCGAGATGTGCAGCTGTCCGGCAGCGGATTCGTCGGTGTGGCCCTCGGCCAGCAGGCCCAGCAGGGAACGCTCCTGCTCAGTGGGTACGTACACGGCCTCCGACGGATCCGCGCCCAACGGTACGGCCGCGCCCCACTCCCGCTCGAAGAGCGCGACCAGCGGGGCGATCATGCCGGGCGCGGAGAGGAACAGCGCGCCCTGGCGGCTGTCCGCCGGGTCGATGGGCACGAGGGCGTGGGTCCGGTCGACCAGCACCATCCGCGTCGGCAGCGCGGCGACGGTACGGAAGGCCCCGCCGCCCGCGAGCAGCGCCCGGCTGTAAAGCAGGGTGCCCGGATCCTCCCGTACGAGGTCCAGCCCGATGGTGCGGATGGCGACGCCGCGGCCGAGCACGAGGGCATCGTTGCGTTCGGCGGCCTCCAGCGCGGCCGCGGACTGGGGACCGCCCGGCATGAAGGTCAGCACCTCGGTCCTGGCCTCCAGCGCCAGGCGCTCCAACCGCCGCTGCACGGCGTCGAGTCCGGCCAGCCGCTCGACGCCCTCGGCCGGGCGGCCGCCGGAGCCGGCGCCCGCGAGGATCCGGACCAGGGCCTGCTGGTGGCCCGCGGCCTGGCGGTGCCGGCGCATCAGTTCCTCGTGCTGCTGGTCCAGGAGCCGCTGCATCCCGAGGACCGGGTCGACGACGGTGAAGCGGCCGGGCACCTCGAAGGACGCCTGGACCAGGCGCAGCGCGAAGAGCCGGTCGAGGCAGTCGCGGACCCGGTCGGGCTCCACCCCGAGACGGGCGGCGAGTTCGGCCAGGCCCAGGTCGGGCCGGGCCAGCACCTCCTCGTACACCGTCTGGTCGAGCTCCTCCAGGTCGAGCGTCACGGACATCGGTTCCCCTCTTCGCATGCGGTCGCCCCCGTCGATCTGCGAGCAGCCTGCCTGCCGGAGATCTACGTGACATAAATGCGCCCTCTACGCGCGTCAACGTGGCTCCGGTCGGCCGTCGACGGGGCCTCGGCGGGCGGGCGGGCCGAGGCCCCGGCCGGGGGCGGCTGTCCCAAAGCGTCCTGGCCGCTTCCGCCACCCCTGAACCCGTTCCCCCAGGTCAACACCTTGGCCAGGATGGAGGTGTGCCGCTCGGCACCCCTTCCCCACTCCCGATGAGGGCACCTCCATGACTTCTCGCGTCCACACCGCCGTCCGTCCGGTCCGCAGCGCCGCCGCGGCCGTCGCCGCGGCCGTGGCCTGCGCCGCGCTCGCGCTCACCGCCGGCGGGCCGTCCGGTGCGGACACGGCCGGGGCCGGCACCGTCCGGGCGGCCTCGGCACCCCTCCCGGCCGCCCCCGGCGCGGTCGCCAACGGCCTCATCTGGGACTGACCCGGGCGCGTGGAGCTGACCCTCGTCTCTCTCGTCCCGCCCGGGCACGGCCCCGGTCCCGCGGACGACGGCCGCCTGCTCCGCCTGCTCTGGGGCGCGGCCCGCCCGGGGGAGCGACTGGAGCACATCAGCGTGCGGAGCGGTCCGCACGGTGTGGACCTCGGACTCTTCACCGTGGCCACGCCCGGGACGACCGCCGCGGAGGCCGCCCTGGCCATCTGCCGCCGCGTGCTCGCACCTCCCTCCCCCTTCCACGGCTGGCACCTCGCCACCGGATCCACCAGCCTCGCGCGACCCGGCGCGATCCCCACCACGACGTGACAGGAGCACCCGTGACCAACCCCTTCGAGGACGACGAAGCCACCTACTTCGTCCTCGTCAACCAGGAGAACCAGCACTCCCTGTGGCCCGCCTCGATCGAGGTGCCCGCCGGCTGGACGGCCGGCCACGGCCCGGCCGGTCGCCAGGACTGCCTGGACCACATCGAGAAGACCTGGACCGATCTGCGTCCGGCCAGTCTGGTCGCCGCCCTCGGGGAGGTCTGAGCCGATGACCGTCCAGCGCACCGCCCGTCCCCGGCACTACCTGATGTGCCGCCCGTCCCACTTCACCGTCGACTACCGCATCAACCCCTGGATGGACCCGGCCAAGCCGACCGACACCGACCTGGCCGTCCTGCAGTGGGAGCGGCTGTACGCCCTCTACCAGGAGCTCGGGCACACGGTCGACCTGATCGACCCGGTCCCGGGGCTGCCCGACATGGTCTACTCGGCCAACGGTGCCACCGTGCTCGGCGACCGCGTCCTGATGGCCCGTTTCCGCCACCCCGAGCGCGCCGCCGAAGCCCCCGCCTACCAGGCCTGGTTCGAGGCCAACGGCTACGCCGAGGTGGTCGCCCCGGAGCACGTCAACGAGGGCGAGGGCGATTACCTGGTCGCCGGATCGCGGATCCTGGCGGGCACCGGCTTCCGCACCGACCCGGCCTCGCACGCCGAGGCCGAACGGGTGCTCGGCGCCCCGGTGGTGGGCCTGACCCTGGTCGACCCGCGTTTCTACCACCTGGACACCGCCCTCGCCGTGCTCGACGACGACGAGATCATGTACTTCCCCGGTGCCTTCTCGGCCGAGTCGCAGGCGGTGCTGCGCGAGCTGTACCCGGACGCGCTGCTGGCCACGGAGGAGGACGCCGAGGTCTTCGGGCTGAACGCGCTCTCCGACGGGCGGAACGTCCTGCTCGCCGAGGCCGCCCGCGGGCTCGCGGACCGGCTGGCCGAGCGCGGTTTCACGCCGATCGGCGTCGACCTGTCCGAACTGTTCAAGGGCGGCGGCAGCGTCAAGTGCTGCACCCTGGAGCTCCGTCACGCCGCGCAGGCGCCGACCGCGGGTGGTGCCGCATGAGCCCGCACCCGACCACCCCCGCAGTGGCCACCGCCGCCGAGGCCACCGCTGCCGAGGCCGTCCCCTTCGCGGGCGTCCTCGACTGGCTCACCGAGCCCGGCGCCCCGGCCACCGTCCACGCCCCCGAGCTGGCCGACGCGGCCGCCGCGCGGGACTGGCTCGCCGAGCACCGCGCCGAACTGCGCGCCGGACTCGACCGGTTCGGCGCCGTCTACGTGAGCGGGCTGCCGGTCCGCAGCGTCGACGACTTCGCCGTCGTCCGCGACGAGCTGATCCGCCGGGCCACCCCGTACCGCGAGAAGGCCACCCCCCGCAGCGACTTCGGCTCCGGCGTCTTCTCCTCCACCGACCTGCCCGCCGCGCAGGCGATCCGCCCGCACAACGAGA
Source organism: Streptomyces sp. NPDC097981 (assembly GCF_040302565.1). Classification (NCBI taxonomy): domain Bacteria; kingdom Bacillati; phylum Actinomycetota; class Actinomycetes; order Kitasatosporales; family Streptomycetaceae; genus Streptomyces; species Streptomyces sp. NPDC097981. Next base: position 177,764 of record NZ_JBEORW010000008.1, on the reverse strand, counting down.
ACAGCTACACGCTGACCTTCCCCGGCCTGCTGCTCTTCGGCTGCCTGACCGCCCCCGAGGAGGGCGGCGCGACCCCCGTCACCGACTGCCGCGAGGTGCTGCGCTCGCTCCCCGCCGCTCTGGTCGAGCGGATGCGCGCCTGTGGCTGGGTCCTGACCCGCACCTACTCGGAGACCCTCTCGGTCGCCTGGCAGTCCGCCTTCGGAGCCACCACCCGCGAGGAGGTCGAGGCGTACTGCGCCGAGAACGCCATCGCCTGCGCCTGGGACGAAGAGGGCACGCTGCGCACCAGCCAGGTGCGGCCGGGCATCGTCCGCCACCCGCAGACCGGCGACGAAGTGTGGTTCAACCACATGGCGTTCTGGAACCGCTTCTCGCTGGACGAGGAACTGCGCGAGGTCCTGCTGGACGAACTCGGCCCCGGGGGGCTGCCCTTCGACACGGGTCTCGGTGACGGCGTCCCGCTGACGGAGGCGGACCTGGCGGCCGTCAACGCCGCCTACGAGCGGGCCACCGTGCGCCGCGCCTGGCAGCCGGGGGACCTGCTGATCGTCGACAACGTCCTGATCGCGCACGGCCGCGACCCCTTCCGCGGCGACCGGCGGATCGTCGTCGCCATGGGCGACCCGGTCGCGGTGGCGGACTGCGCCCCGACCGTCGCCCCGCGCGCCGGAACCGTGGCGGCGGTGTCCCGTGGCTGAGCCGACGAACCTGGTGGAGCGGTTCCTGGAGACCGCCCGGACCTTCCCCGGCCGCGCCGCGGTGCACGCCGCGGACGGTGCCCTGACCTTCGAGGAGCTGGCAGGGCACACGGCCCGGCTGGCGGCGGCGCTGCGCGCGCTCGGCGTCCGCCCGGGCGACCGGGTCGGCGTGAGCCTGCCCCGCGGCACGGGCTGGGCCGTGGCCCCGCTGGCGGTGTGGCGGGCCGGTGCGGCCTACGTCCCGCTGGACCCGGCGTACCCCGGCGAGCGGCTCGCGCACATCGCGGCCGACGCCGGGCTGCGTGCGGTGGTCGCGCCGGCGGGGGCCGCGGCCGAGTGGGCCGAGGGCCTGCCGGTCCTGGACCCGGACACGGCCGCCGCCCCGGACACTGCGCACCCGGACACGGCGGCGCCTGCCGCGCAGGCCGACGCGGAGCCGTCCGGCCGTGCCGGGCACCCGGCCACCGCGGCCTACGTCATCCACACCTCGGGCTCCAGCGGACTGCCCAAGGGTGTGGAGGTCACTCACGCCGGCGTCGCCGCCCTCGTCGCGAGCCTGGAGGAGCGGGGCGTCTACCCGTCCGGCCACCGCGTGGTCGCCTGGAACGCCAGCCTGTCCTTCGACGCGTCCGTGCAGCAGTGGGTCCGCGTGTGCCGCGGCGACACCCTGGTCGTCCTTGACGACGAGGACCGCACGGACCCGGCCCGGCTGGACGCGCTGCTCGACGCGTACGGCGTGACCGACCTCGACTGCACCCCCTCGCACTGGCGGCTGACCGGTCCGCGGCTGCGGCCCGGGCGTCCGCTGCGGCTGCTGCTGGGCGGCGAGCCGGTGCCGGTACCGATGTGGCGGGCGCTGGCCGAGGACCCGGCCGTGGAGGCCTGGAACCTGTACGGCCCGACCGAGTGCACCGTCGACGCCACCGCGACCCGGATCACCGGGGCCGCCCCACGCCTGGGCGATCCGCTGGCCGGGGTCCGCGCCCTGGTCCTCGACGAGGGGCTGCGGCCGGCCGCCACGGGCGAGCTGTACCTGGCCGGTCCGGGCGTGGCCGTCGGCTACGTCGGCCGGCCCGGGCTGACCGCCTCGCGGTTCGTCGCGGACCCCTTCACCGCCGACGGCAGCCGGATGTACCGCACGGGCGACCTGGTGCGCTGGCGGGTCGACTCCGGTCTGGAGTTCCTGCGCCGCACCGACCGGCAGCTCAAGATCCGCGGCTTCCGGGTGGAGCCGGGCGAACTGGAGGACCGGCTGCGCGGCCACGCGGCCGTGGCGGCGGCCGTCGCCGTGGCCCGGACCGGGCCGGACGGCGACACCCTCCTCGCGGCGTACTGCGTCCTGGCTCCCGGAGCCCGGGTGACCGACGCGGAGCTGAGCCGGCACTGCGGGGCCGCACTGCCCGCGTACTTCGTCCCGTCCGTCTTCGTCACGGTCGACGCGCTCCCGCTGACGCCGAACGGCAAGGTGGACACCGAGGCGCTGCCGCCGCTGCCGACGGCCCCCGCAGCCGGGCCGGAGTCCTCCGGGCGCGCCCCCGAGGGCCCGCTGGAGGAGCTGATCGCGACCGTGTGGGCCGAGGTCCTCGGCCGGGACGGCGTCGACGCGGAGGCGAACTTCTTCGCGCTCGGCGGCCATTCGCTGCTGGCGCTGCGCGTGGTGTCCCGGCTGAAGAAGAACGCCGGGATCGCGCTGCGGACCAAGGACGTCTACCGCTTCCCCGTCCTCGCGGACCTGGCCCGGCACGCGCAGTCGGTGCACGCCCTGGCCGCCGGGGAGGCCTCGTGAGCGTCCTCGACACCACCGCGGTGCGCCTGAAGGAGACCGCGGAGGGCTCGCCCACCCTGGTCTGCCTCGGCTTCTGCGGCGGGGGCACCGCCACCTTCCACGACTGGCTCCCGGCCCTGCCGGACGGCGTCGGCCTGGTGGCCGTCTGCTATCCGGGGCGCGAGGGGCGGTTCGCCGAGGAGTTCGCCCGGACCTGGGACGAGCTCGCGACGGACGCCGCCGCCGGGGTCGCGGCGGTGGCCGGGCAGGGCCCGTACGTCCTGTTCGGGCACAGCATGGGCGGCTGGATGGCCTTCGACGTCACCGTACGGCTCGCCGCGGCGGGCGCGCCCGCGCCGCGCGCCCTGGTCGTCTCCGCCTGCAACGCCCCGGACCTCGGGGTCACCGACCGGGACCGGTTCCTGGCCCAGGGACAGCGCGACGAAGAGCTGCTCGGCTGGATGAGCACCCACGGCCTGCTGCCCGAGCACGTCCTCGAAGAGCCCGAACTGACCGAGATGGCCGTGGAACTGATGCGGGCCGACCTGGCCGCCCGGGACACCTTCACCCACACCCCCGGCGCCCGGACCGGCGTCCCGCTCCAGGTGTTCTCCGGGGACGCGGACCCGGTCATCGGCGAGGACGCAGGTCCGCGCTGGGCGGCGCTGACCGACGGACCGTTCCGCCACGATGTCCTGCCCGGCGGCCACTTCTACACCCCGGAGGTGTGGGGGGGCCTGCCCGCCCGGATCACCTCCCTGACGACCGGGGCCGCCGCGGCCCCCACCCCCGTCCTCTCCGTGTCCGCCGCCCCGCGAGGGACGGCGGCCCCATGACGAACGGCAGCTCCATGACCTTCTCCCCCGCCTTCGGCATCAGCCACGTCGAGTCCTACGTCGCCGACCTCGCGTCGGCGGCGGCCGAGATGACCGGCCGCTTCGGTTTCCGTGCGGTCGCCCGCGCCGCGTCCGCCGACGCGGAGTCCCTGCTCCTGCGCCAGGGCCGGATCTCCCTCGTCCTCACCCAGGCCCGCTCGCCGCACCACCCGGGCGCCGCCTACGTCCTGGCCCACGGCGACGGCGTCGCCGACATCGCGCTGAGCGTGCCCGACGTGACCGCCGTCTTCGACGAGGCGGTCTCCCGCGGTGCGGTCCCCCTGGCCGTGCCGCGCCGGCACCCCGACGGCCGCACCCGGGCCGTGGTCGCCGGGTTCGGCGACGTCGTGCACACCCTCGTCGAGCCGAACCCGGCCGGGCTGCCCCCGGGGTTCACCCCGCTGCCGGACGCCGCCGCACCGGACGCGGACGGCGAACTCCTGGAAGAACTCGACCACTTCGCGGTCTGCCTGCCCGCCGGCGAACTCGCCCGGACCGTGGAGTTCTACACCCGCGTCCTCGGCTTCCGCATGATCTTCCAGGAGCTCATCCGGGTCGGCGCGCAGGCCATGGACTCGAAGGTGGTGCAGAGTGCCTCCGGCGAGGTCACCCTGACCCTGATCGAGCCCGACACCTCCCGCGAGCCGGGACAGATCGACCGGTTCCTCGCCGAGCACGGCGGCGCGGGCGTCCAGCACATCGCCTTCGCCTCCCGGGACGTCGTCAGGGCGGTCGGGGCGCTGCGCGAGCGCGGCGTGAAGTTCCTGAGCGTCCCCGACGCCTACTACACGATGCTCGCGGACCGGCTCGACCTGGCCCGGCACTCCACGCAGGAGCTCCAGCGCATCAGCGTCCTGGTCGACGAGGACCACGACGGGCAGCTCTTCCAGATCTTCACCCGCTCCACCCACCCGCGCCGCACCCTCTTCCACGAGGTGATCGAGCGGTTCGGCGCCCGCACCTTCGGCAACGGCAACATCAAGGCGCTGTACGAGGCCGTCGAGGCCGAGCGCCTGGGCGCCGGAGAGGTCCTGCGGTGAGCGCCGGTCACGACACCGCGCCGGTCCCGGTCCGGCTGGAGGACTTCGCCGGTCCCGCCCGCCGTGCCCTGCCCCCGGAGGTCTGGGACTTCATCGCGGGCGGCAGCGGCGAGGAGCTGACGCTGGCCGCCAACCGGGCCGCCCTGGACGGGATCCGCCTCGTCCCCCGCGTCCTGTCGGCCCCCGGTGGCTGCGACACGTCGGCCGAACTCCCGGGCGGCCGGGCGGCCCTGCCCGTGGCGGTCGCGCCGATGGCCTACCAGCGGCTGCTCCACCCCGAGGGCGAGCTGGCCACGGCCCGCGCAGCGGCGGACGCCGGGGTGCCGTTCACCCTGAGCACGCTGAGCAGCGTGCCGGTGGAGGAGATCACGGCGCTGGGCGGGGTCACCTGGTTCCAGCTGTACTGCCAGCGGGACCCGGGGCTCACCGCCGAACTGGTGCGGCGCGCCGAGGACGCGGGCTGCGCCGCGGTGATGGTCACGGTCGACGTCCCCTCGATGGGCCGGCGCCTGCGCGACCTGCGCAACGGCTTCGCCCTGCCGGCGGGCGTGGCGGCCGCGCACCTCGACCCGGCCACTACCGGCCGGGCCGCCGAGCGCCGGGCCGGGACGTGCGCGGTGGCGGAGCACACCGCCGAGTCCTTCGCCCGCGCCCTGGGCTGGGACGACCTGGCCCGGCTGCGGGAGCAGACGGGACTGCCCCTGATCGTCAAGGGGATCCTCGATCCGGGTGACGCCGCGACTGCGGCCGCGGCCGGTGCGGACGCCGTCGTCGTCTCCAACCACGGCGGCCGCCAGCTCGACGGCGCGGTCGCCAGCGCGGACATGCTGTCCGCGGTCCGGGAGGCGGTCCCGCCGTCCTGCCGGCTGCTGCTCGACAGCGGGATCCGCGGCGGGACCGACGTCCTGAAGGCTCTGGCGCTCGGCGCGGACGGGGTGCTGCTGGGCCGCCCCGTCCTGTGGGGCCTGGCCACGGACGGCGCGGAGGGCGTGTCCCGGGTGCTGGGGCTGCTGGCGGCCGAACTGCGCTCCGCCTTGGAGCTGTCGGGCTGCGGCACCCCCGCCGACGCCCCCTGGCTGACGACGCTGGGGGCGGGCCGGTGACCCGCACGGCCGTGGCCCTGGACCGGGCCGATCTGCACGCGTCCCTCGCGGACCCTGCGCTGCTGTCCATGACCTTCCTCAACGAGATCGCGGGACGGTTCCCCGAGGCCGTCTCCTTCGCCCCCGGGCGGCCGACGGAGGACTTTTTCGACCCGTCCGACCTGCACCGCTACCTCGACACGTACATCCACCACCTCACCGCGGACAAGGGCTACGACGCGGCCGGGGTGCGGCGGGAGCTGTTCCAGTACGGCCGCACCAAGGGCGTCGTGCACGAGCTGATCGCCCGTCACCTCGAACGGGACGAGGGCATCGTCTGCGACCCAGAGGCCGTCCTGGTCACCGTGGGCGCGCAGGAGGCGCTGTGGCTCGTGCTGCGCGCCCTGAAGGCCGGCCCGCGGGACGTGGTGCTGGCCCTGGACCCGACGTACGTCGGGCTGACGGGCGCGGCCCGGCTGCTGGACCTCCCGGTGCGGTCGGTGCCCGAGGGCCCCCGCGGGGTGCGTCCGGAGCAGGTGCGCGAGCGGATCCGCGAGGTCCGCGCGGCCGGGGAGCGGCCCCGGGCGCTGTACCTGGTGCCGGACTTCTCCAACCCGAGCGGCCACTCCCTGGGGACGGGGACGCGCCGGGAGCTGCTGGAGGTCGCGGAGCAGGAGGACGTGCTGCTGCTGGAGGACAACCCGTACGGGTACTTCCGGGTGGCGGACGGCTCCCGGCCGCCGACGCTGAAGGCCCTCGACACCGGGCAGCGGGTCGTCTACCTGGGCTCGCTGGCCAAGACCTGCTTCCCCGGCGCCCGGGTGGGCTTCGCCGTCGCGGACCAGCGGGTCACGGGGGCGGGCGGACCGGCGCTGCTGGCCGACGAGCTGGCCCGGGCCAAGAGCATGCTGACCGTCAACACCCCGCCGGTGACGCAGGCGCTGGTCGGCGGAATGCTGCTGGAGCACGGCGGAAGCCTGCTGGAGGCCAACCGCCGCCAGATCGACGTCTACCGGCGCAACCTGCGCTGTCTGCTCCAGGGGCTGCACCGGCGGTTCGCCCGGATGCCCGGGATCCGGTGGATCACCCCCGCGGGCGGCTTCTTCGTCGTGCTCGACGTGCCGTTCCCGGTGACCGACGCCCTGGTCGAGGAGGCCGCCGTCCGGCACGGGGTGCTCTTCACGCCGATGCGCCACTTCAGCGACCAGGAACGGGCCGGGCGCCAACTGCGGCTTTCGTGCAGCTCCCTGGACCCCGACCGGATCGAGGACGGGCTCGACCGGCTGGCGGCGCTGATCGACGAGCACGGCGCGGCACCGCATGACTGAGCCCGTCGCCCCGCCCGCACCCCTCCCCCCTTGCCCCGCACCCTCCCCAGAAGGAACGTCCATGCACACCGACGACGCGCGCGGACCGCGGCATTCGCTCGTCCGGCCCCTGATCCGCGCCGTCCGGCGCGACCCCGCGGCGGTGGCCGTCGTCGACGGCGGCGTCGCCCACACGTACGGCGAACTCGACCGGCTGTCCGCCGAGATCGCGGGCGGGCTCGCCGCCCGCGGCCTGGGACCGGACGACGTGGTCGCCGTCCACGGCGAACGGTCCTGGGAGCGCTGCGCCGCGGTGCTCGGCGCCTGGCGGGCCGGCCTGGGCGTGGTCTGCGTCGACCCGGGCATGCCCGCGCCGCGGGCCGCGCGGATCGCCCGGCTCTGCGCCCTGCTGGTCCGTCCCGACCACACCGCGCCGACCGGGCTCGGCCCCTCCGAGGTCGCCTTCGGCGAGCTGCGCGGCGCCCCGCTGGAGGAGCTGCGCGAGGGGACCGTCGGGTACGTCATCCCCACGTCCGGATCGACCGGTGAACCCAAGTCGGTGGCCGTTCCGCCGTCGGTGCTGGCCGCGCTCGGCGACTGGCACGTGCGGCACTGGGCCCACGACCGCCCGCCGCACACCCTCCAGGCGGCCTCGATCGGCTTCGACGTGGGCTACGAGGAGATCGTCACCACCTGGCTGGCCGGGGCCGCGCTGGTCGTGGTCTCCGACGAGGAACGCCAGGACCCCTTCGCACTGATGGACCTGATCCGCGAACAGCGCGTCGCCCGGCTGTTCCTGCCGGTGGTGGGGCTGCACGCGCTGGCCACGGCCGCCGTGTTCGAACCGGACGCGATGCCCGATCTGCGGGAGATCGCGGTCGCGGGCGAGCGCCTCGTCGTCAACTCCGAGGTGCGGGAGTTCTGCGCGGCCGCCGGGGTCGCCCTGGTCAACGAGTACGGGCCCAGCGAGACCCACGTGGTCACGCAGTACCGGCTGGACCCGCGGGAGGCCGTGTCCTGGCCCGAGCACCCGCCGATCGGAGGTGCCGTCGCCGGGGCGGAGCTGCTGCGCGAGGCGGACGGCGTGCTGCGGCCGTTCGCGGCGGGCGAGGAGGCGGAGCTGGTCGTCGGCGGAGGCAGTGTCGGCCTCGGCTACCTGGGCGACCCGGAGCTGACGGCGACCCGCTTCCGGACCCTGCCCCACCGCGACGGGACCCCGCGCCGCACGTACGCCACGGGGGACGTCGTCCGGTTCGACGGGGCGGACTTCCACTTCGTGGCCCGGGCCGACGACCAGCTCAAGGTGAGCGGGTACCGGGTCGAGCCCGGCGAGGTCGAGGCGGTCCTGGGCGCGGTCCCGGGGGTCCGCCGGGCCGTGGTGGTGGCGGTGGAGGTCGCGGGCTCGCGCCGGCTCGCGGCCGTGTGGACCCGGACGGGGGCGGACGGCCCCGGGCCCGTGGAGCTGGCCGCGGCGTGCGCAGCGCACCTGCCCGCGTACATGGTGCCCCGGCACTTCCGGCCCGTGGAGGACCTGCCGGTGACCGCCAACGGAAAGGTCGACCGGGCCGCCCTGCGGACGCTGTTCGCCCCGGCCCGCACCGCCGTCTGACAAGCACGCGGAGGCCCGCGGAGGCCCGCGGCGAACGAGAACGAGGAAGACTATGAGGGGAATCGACGTGACCGAGGCGGAGCGGATCCTGTGCGGTGTCCTGGCGGACCTGTTCGGAATCCCGGAGGTCGGCCCGCAGGACGGCTTCGTCCGGCTCGGCGGTGACAGCATCATCGCCGTGCAGGTGGTCGGCGCGGCCCGCCGGGCCGGGCTGCGCATCACCGTCCGGGACGTGCTGACCCTGCCGGACGTGGCGGCCCTGGCCGCCGCCGCCCGGCCGCTGGCCCGGTCCGCCCGGTCGGGTGCCGACGACGGGGTCGGGCCGGTCCGGCCGACGCCGGTGATGCACTGGCTCGACGGGCGCGGCGGGCCCGCCGACCGCTACTACCAGTACCTGGTGGTGCGGACCCCGGCCGGGCTGACCGGGCAGAGCGCGGCCGAGGTGCTCCAGGCGGTCCTGGACCGGCACGACATGCTGCGCGTGGTCCGGGACGGCTCCGGCTGGCGGACCCGCCCGGCCGGGTCGGTGCACGCCGCGGAGTGCCTGCGCCGGGTGGCGACGGAGGGCCGCGAGGCCACTGCCGAGGAGGTCGGGCGGGAGGTGCGCGCGGCCCGCGACCGGCTCTCGGTGGGCGGCGGGGTGATCGTGCAGGCCGTCTGGTTCGACGCCGGTGCCGGGCTGCCCGGGGCGCTGGCCCTGGTCGTCAACCACGTGGTCGTGGACGGGATCTCCTGGCGGGTGCTGACCGGCGACCTCTCCCGCGCCTGGGAGGCGGTCGCCGCCGGACGGGCCCCCGCCGGCGCGCTCGACCCGGTGGCCACCTCGTTCCGCCGCTGGTCGGAGCTGCTCGCCGCGGAGGCGGCCGGGGAGCGGACCGCGGCCGAAGCCCCGTACTGGAGCGGTGTGGTGCGGCCGGGGGCGGGCATCGCGGGCCGCCGCCCGCTGGACCCGGCCCGCGACCACGAGGACCGCGCCGGGCACCTCGCCCTGAGCCTGCCCGCGGCGACGGCCGGGCCGCTGCTGACGTCGGTCGCCGACCGGCTGGGCGCCGACGCCAACGAGGTGCTGCTGACCGGGCTGTCCCTGGCCCTGGCCCGGTGGCGGCCGTGCGGCCTGGAGGTCCTGGTGGAGCTGGAGGGCCACGGCCGGGAGGACATCGGCGGCGAATCCGACCTCTCCCGTACGGTCGGCTGGTTCACCACCCTCTTCCCCACCCGCTTCGCCCTGGACGGCCTGGGCGCGGCGGACGCCGAGGACGGCGGCCCCACCGCCGGTGAGGCACTGCGGCGGGTCCGGGAGCAGCTGCGGGCGATCCCGCGCAAGGGCATCGGGTACGGGCTGCTGCGCCACCTCGACCCGGTCATCGGCAAGGAGCTCGCCGCGGCGGAGCCCGCCGGCCTCGGTTTCAACTACCTGGGCCGGCTGGGCGGTCCGGGCGGCGGCGACTGGCAGCTGCTGCCCGCCCACGGGGCCCGGCTCGACGCCCCCGGCCCGGGCATGCCGATGGCCCACGCCGTCGAGGTGAACGCCTTCGTCCTGGAATCGGCGGACGGACCCGTCCTGCACGCCGACTGGGCCTGGGCCGACGGCGTCCACGACGAGGCGGAGGTCCGGGCGCTGGCCGAGGGCTGGTTCCGGATGCTCGGCGCCCTCACCGTCCACGCCGACCGCACCGGCCCCGCGGTCCCGTCCACCGTCCCGCCCGCCTCCGCCCTGACGCTCGACGCGATCGGCCAGGACGAACTGGACGACCTCGCGGCCTCCCTCGGCCTCCTCTGACCCCGACCGGACCGCACCCCCGCCCCGCCGCCGCTCTCCGGCGGTCTCCCAGAAAGCGACACCAGCCATGAACACCAGCCGGCCGGCCATCGAGGACGTCCTGCCCCTCTCCCCGCTGCAGGAGGGCATGCTCTTCCACTCCGGGTACGACGAGGACTCCAAGCACCTCTACATCGCCCAGTTCACCGTCGACCTGGACGGGACGCTCGACGCGGGCCGGCTGCGCCGGGCTGCCGGGGAGCTGCTGCGCCGCCACGCCAACCTGCGGGTGGTCCTCACCCACCGCAAGAACGGTGACCCCGTCCAGGTGGTCCGCCGGGACATGGAGCCGGCCTGGCAGGAGCACGACCTCGGCGCCCTGCCCGCCGGGGCGGCCGCCGCACGCACCGCGGAGCTGACGGAGGAGGACTGGGCACAGGGCGTCGACAGCCGCCGCCCGCCGCTGCTGCGGTTCACCCTGCTGCGGCTGGCGGACGACCGGCACCGGCTGCTGGTGACGGCCCATCACATCCTGTTGGACGGCTGGTCGTTCGGGCTGCTCTTCCGCGAGCTGTTCACCCTGTACGCGGGTGGCGAGCCGGAGCCGGTGCGGCCCTACCGGGAGTACCTGGCGCACCTCGCGCGCTGCGACCGGCCCGCCGCCGAGGAGGCCTGGCGCACCGCCCTGGCCGGTCTCGACGCGCCCGGCCGGATCGCGGACGGCACCGGCCGGGTCTCCCCCGGCGCCACCCCTGAGGACGTGGTGGTGCGGCTGGACGAGGAGCGGACGGCGGCGCTGACCGCGCGGGCCCGGGAGTGCGGGCTGCTCCTGACCAGCGTGGTCCAGGGCGCCTGGGCGGTGCTCATGGCCCGCGCCACCGGGCAGGACGACGTGGTCTTCGGCCTCACGGTCAGCGGCCGCCCCGCCGAACTGCCGGGTTCGGAGCGGATGATCGGCATGCTGATCAACACCGTGCCCGTGCGGGCCCGGATCGACGCGGCCGCCCCGCTGCGCCGGGTCTGCGCGGAGCTCCAGCGGGAGCGGGCGGAGCTGGTGGACCACGACCACTTGGGGCTGACGGAGATCCAGAAGCTGGCCGGTGCACCCTCCGCCCTCTTCGACACGAACCTGGTCTTCGAGAACTTCCCGATGAGCGACTACGCGCTCGACCTGCCCGGCTTCGGGCTGGAGGCGCGGATCCGGTTCCGGGACACCACGCACTTCCCGCTGACCCTTGTGGTCGAGCCGGGCGCGGCGCTCGGGCTGCGGCTGAGCCACCACCCCGGGCTCATCGGCACCGAGCGGGTACGGGAGCTGGGCGAGCGGCTGGTGCGGCTGCTGGAGCGTTGGACGGCCGACCCGGACGCGCCGGTGGAGGTCCTGGACGCGCTGACCGCGGCCGAGCGCCACCGGGTCCTGGCCGAGTGGAACGACACCGCCGCCACCCTCCCGGAATCGACGCTGACCGCGCTGCTCGCGGAGCAGGCGGCCCGGACCCCGGACGCCACAGCCGTCGTCTTCGAGGGGGAGTCCCTGACCTACCGGGCGCTGGACGAGCGGGCGGGCCGCCTCGCGGACGTGCTCGCGGCCCGCGGCATCGGACCGGAGAGCCTGGTGGCGGTCGCCGTACCGCGCTCCCTCGACCTGATGGTCGCCCTGTGCGGGGTGCTGAAGGCGGGCGCCGGCTACCTGCCCGTCGACCCCGGCCAGCCCGGGGAGCGCAACCTCGGGATCATGGCCGACGCCGCCCCGGCGCTGGTGCTGAGCACCGGCTGGGAGGCGCCGGGGACGCCGACGCTGCGGCTGGACGCCCCGCTCCCCGCGGCGGATCCCGCACCGCGGCCGGTGGTCCTGCCCGACCACCCGGCGTATGCGATCTTCACCTCCGGTTCCACCGGCCGCCCCAAGGGCGCGCTGGTCCCGCACCGGGCCATCGTCAACCGGCTGGAGTGGATGCAGCGGGAGTACGGCCTGGGGGCCGGGGACCGGGTGCTGCAGAAGACGCCGAGCGGCTTCGACGTCTCGGTGTGGGAGTTCTTCTGGCCGCTGCTGACCGGGGCGACCCTCGTGGTCGCGAAGCCCGGCGGCCACCAGGACCCCGCCTACCTGGCCGACCTGATCGCCCGGGAGTCCGTCACCACCGCGCACTTCGTGCCGTCCATGCTCGACGTGTTCCTGCGCGAGCCCGCCGCGGCGGGCGCCCGCTCACTGCGCCGGGTGATCGCCAGTGGCGAAGCGCTGCCCCCGCACACCCAGGACGCCTTCTTCCGGGTCCTGCCCGGCGCGGAGCTGCACAACCTGTACGGCCCGACCGAGGCCGCGGTCGACGTCACGCTCTGGTCCTGCCGGGCCGGGGACGCCACGGTCCCGATCGGCCGGCCCGCCGCCAACACCCGTACGTACGTCCTGGACGGCCGGCTCGCCCCGGTGGCGCCCGGTACCGCGGGCGAGCTGTACCTGGCCGGCGTGCAGCTGGCCCGCGGCTATCTCGGCCGGCCCGCTCTGACCGCCGACCGGTTCGTGGCCTGCCCCTTCGAGCCGGGGGCCCGCATGTACCGCACGGGCGACCTGGTGCGCTGGCGGGCCGACGGCGTCCTGGAGTACCTGGGCCGCACCGACGACCAGGTCAAGATCCGCGGCTTCCGCATCGAGCCGGGCGAGGTGCAGAACGCCGCCGCGGGCTGCGCGGGCGTCTCCCACGCGGCGGTCGTCGTCCGCGAGGACCGCCCGGGCGATCCCCGGCTCGTGGCGTACGTGGTGCCCGGCCCGGGCGCCGCGCCGACCCCCGCCGGGGTGCGCAGCGAGTTGGCTGCCGCGCTGCCCGAGCACATGGTCCCGGCCGTGGTCGTGCTGGACGAGCTGCCGGTGACGCCGAACGGCAAGCTCGACCGGCGGGCCCTGCCCGCCCCCGCCCTGCGCACCGGCGGCCGCGGCGGCCGCACCGAGCGGGAGCGGATCCTGACGGGCCTGTTCGCGTCGGTGCTTGACCTGCCCGAGGTGGGGGCCGACGACGACTTCTTCGAGCTGGGCGGCCATTCCCTGCTGGCGATGCGGCTGGTGGCGCAGGTGCGCGGGGCGTTCGGTGCGGAGCTGGGCATCCGTGAGGTGTTCAACGCCCGCACTCCGGCCGCGCTCGCCGCGCTGATCGACGGCGCGGACCGGGCCCGTCCCGCGCTGCGGACGCAGGCGCGCCCGGCGCAGCTGCCGCTCTCCCCGGCGCAGCGCCGGCTGTGGTTCCTGGACCGGCTCGACGGGCCGAACCCGGCCTACCACAGCGCGGTCGCGGTCCGGCTCGGCGGCCCGCTGGACGTGGCGGCGCTGCGCGGCGCGCTGGCCGACCTGGCCGAGCGGCACGAGATCCTGCGCACCGTCCACCCGGAGACCGACGGCGAGCCCCGTCAGGTCGTCCTGCCCCCGGCCCCGCCGGCGCTGGAGCTCCTCGACTCGACCGGCGACGCCGGGACGGATGGGCTCGTCGCCGAGGTCGCGGGCCGCCCCTTCGACCTGGCGGCGCAGGTGCCGCTGCGGGCCGCGCTGCTGGCCTCGGGGCCGCAGGAGCACACGCTGGTGCTGGCTCTCCACCACATCGCCACCGACGGCGAGTCCTGGGGGCCGCTGCTGGCCGACCTGGCGCACGCCTACGCGGCCCGTACGGGCGAGGGCCCGGGCCCGCGCGCACCGCTCGCCGTGCAGTACGCGGACTACACCCTCTGGCAGCGCGCCCTGCTGGCCGGCGTCGCCGAGGAGCAGCTGGCCCACTGGCGCACCGCGCTGGCGGGGCTGCCGGAGGAGCCCGCGCTGCCCACCGACCGGCCCCGGCCCGCCGTGGCCGATCCGGCGGGCGCCGCCCTCGGGTTCGGCCTGGACGCGGCGCTTACCGCGGAGCTGGAGGCGCTGGCCCGGGCGCACGGGTGCACCGTCTTCATGGTGCTCCAGGCGGCTCTGGCGGTGGTGCTGTCCCGGCTCGGCGCGGGCACCGACGTGCCGATCGGGACGGTCGTCGCGGGCCGCAGCGACGAAGCCCTGGACGAGCTGGTCGGCTTCTTCGTCAACACCCTGGTGCTGCGCACCGACGTCTCCGGCGATCCGGCCTTCGCCGAACTCCTGGAGCGGGTGCGGGACACCGACCTGGCCGCCTTCGCCCACCAGGACGTCCCCTTCGAGCAGGTCGTCGAGGCGGTCAACCCGCGCCGCTCCCTCTCCCACCACCCGCTGTTCCAGGTGGCACTGACGATGCGCCGGGCGACCGCCACGGCCGCACTGCACCTGCCCGGGCTGACCGCGGTGACCGAGGAGGTCGACGTACCGCAGGCCGAGTTCGAGCTGGCGCTGCAGTTCACCGAGGCGGGCTCCGCGGGCGAGGGGCTGCATGCGGTCGCCAAGTACCGCACGGGCCTGTTCGACGAGGCCACCGTGCGCGCGCTCGTGGAGCGGCTGCGGGGAGTCCTGCGCGCCGCGGTGCGCGCGCCGCGCGGCCGGGTCTCGGCAATGGAGGTGCTGCTGGAGCGGGAGCGCGAGCAGCTGCTCTCCGCCTGGCTGCCGCAGGGACCGCAGCAGACCGCGGCGGGCAGCGTGCACCGGGAGTTCGCCCGCCGGGCCGCCCTGCACCCGGACGCCGTGGCCCTCGTCGCGGGCCCGGACGAGATGACGTACGGGGAGCTGGACCGGCGAGCGGACCGGCTGGCCCGGCGCCTGGCCGGGTACGGGGTCGGCGCCGAGACCCCGGTCGGCGTGCTGATGGCCCGCTCCCCCGAGGTCGTCGTCGCGATGCTGGCCGTCCTGAAGGCGGGCGGGGCGTACGTGCCGCTGCACACCGGGTACCCGGCCGCGCGCATGGAGAAGATCCTGGCCGACGCGGGCTGCCCCGTCCTGCTGGTCGACGAGGCCTTCGCCCCGCTCGGCCTGGAGTGCGACCGTACGGTCCTGGTCACCGCGGCGGACGCGCCGGAAGGGGAGTTCGCGGCCGCGCCGTGCCCGCCCGGGCAGCTCGCGTACCTGATGCACACCTCGGGCTCGACCGGCGAGCCCAAGGGCGTCGCCGTCACCCACCGGGACGTCCTGGACCTCGTGGCCGACCGGGGCTGGCACACCCGGGGCGCCGAGCGCGTCCTGTTCCACGCGCCGCACGCCTTCGACATCGCCGACTACGAGCTGTGGGTGGCGCTGCTGTCGGGCTGGCAGGTCGTCGTCGCCCCCGAGGGCGAGCCGACGGTCGCCGGTCTCGGCGCCCTGATCCGCGGGGCGGGCATCACCGCCGTGCACCTGACGGCCGGTCTGCTGCGCGTGGTCGCCGAGGAGGACCCCGGCCTGCTGGCCGGCGTCCGCGAGGTGCTGACCGGCGGCGATGTCGTCAGCCCCGCCGCGGTCCGCGCCGTGCTGGCCGCCTGCCCGGACACCGTGGTCCGCCACCTGTACGGGCCCACCGAGGCGACCCTCTGCGCGACCTCCCACCTGATCACCGGCGCCGCGGACGCCGACGGCCCGGTGCCGATCGGCCGCCCCCTGGACGGCACCCGTGCGTACGTGCTGGACGAGCGGATGCGGCTGGTGCCGCCGGGCACCCCGGGCGAGCTGTACCTCGCCGGTGCCGGCATCGCGCGCGGCTACCACCGGCGGCCGACGGCCACCGCGGAGCGGTTCGTCGCCGACCCGTTCGGCGCACCCGGGACGCGCATGTACCGCACCGGCGACCTCGCCCGGTGGCGGGCCGACGGGCTGCTGGAGTTCCTCGGCCGGGCCGACGAGCAGGTGAAGGTCCGCGGCTACCGCGTGGAGCCCGGCGAGGTCGAGGCCGCGCTGGCCGCGTGCCCGGGCGTCCGCCAGGCCGTGGTCGCCGTGCGGGCCGCCGCGGACGGCGAGAAGCGGCTGGCCGGGTACGTGGTCGGGGAGGTCTCCGGGCCCTCGGTGCGGCGTCGGCTGGAGCGGCTGCTGCCGGATTACATGCTGCCCTCGTACGTCCTGGTCCTGGACGCGCTGCCGCTGACCCCCAACGGCAAGGTGGACTACCGGGCCCTGCCCGAGCCCGCGCTGCCCGCTTCCGGCGGACGTGCCCCCCGTACCCCCCGGGAGGAGATCCTGGCGGGGCTCTTCGCCGAGGTGCTCGGCCTCGACGCGGTCGCCGCCGACGCGGGCTTCTTCGACCTGGGCGGCCACTCGCTGCTGGCGACCCGGCTGGTCAGCCGGATCCGTACGGCCCTCGGGGTCGAGCTGGCGCTGCGCGACGTCTTCCGCGCGCAGACCGTGGCCGCCCTCGCGGAGCTGGCCGGGAGCGCCGACCGGGCACGGCCGCCGCTGCGCCGTGCGGAGCCCGGGCAGGGCGCGCCGCTGTCCTCGGCGCAGCACCGGCTGTGGTTCGCGCACCAGGCGGAGGGCCCGTCCGGCCACCACAACGTGCCCTTCGCCTACCGGCTGAGGGGTCCGCTGGACGCGCCGGCGCTGCGTGCGGCGCTCGGCGACGTGGTGGCCCGGCACGAGGTGCTGCGGACCGTCTTCGACGAGTGCGGGGGCGAGCCGGTGATCCGGCTGCAGGAGGGCGCGGCGGCCGCGGTGCCGCTGGAGGTCCTCGCCGTCGCGGAGGCCGGTGCCGTCGCGGACGCGGTACGGGAGGTGACGGGCCACTGCTTCGACATCTCGGCCGAACTGCCGCTGCGGGCCCGGCTGCTGGAGCTTGGTCGGGAAGAGTGGGTGCTGGTGCTGGTGGTGCACCACATCGCCACCGACGGCTGGTCGTGGGGGCCGCTCCTGGCCGACCTGGCCACCGCCTACGCCGCCCGCCTGGGGGGCGCAGAACCCGCCTTCGAGCCGCTGCCCGTGCAGTACCGGGACCACACCGTCTGGCAGCGGTCCGTGCTCGGCGCGGAGGGCGACCCGGACGCGCTGATCACCCGTCAGCTCGGCTTCTGGGCCAAGGAGCTGGCCGGCGCCCCGGCCGAGCTGACCCTGCCCTACGACCGGCCCCGTCCGGAGGTGGCGGGCTTCGCGGGCGGCTCCGTCCCCCTGGAGCTGGACGCGCAGCTGCACGGACGGCTGCTGGAACTGGCCCGGCAGCACGGCTGCACCCTCTTCATGGTCCTCCAGGCCGGCCTGTCGGTGCTCCTGTCCCGCCTCGGCGCCGGCACGGACATCCCGATCGGGACCGTCGTCGCGGGCCGCACGGACGAGGCGCTGGACGACCTCGTCGGCTTCTTCGTCAACACCCTGGTCCTGCGCACCGACGTCTCCGGCGACCCTGCCTTCACCGACCTCCTCGCCCGGGTCCGGGAGACCGACCTGGCCGCCTACGCCCACCAGGACGTGCCCTTCGAGCGGGTCGTGCTGGGCGTGAATCCGGAGCGGTCCCTCGCCCGGCACCCGCTCTTCCAGGTGCTGCTCCAGGTCCAGAACGAGCCGCCCGCCCTGCCCCGCCTGACGGGCCTCACGGCGGAGCCGCACCCCGTCGAGTGGGCGGTGTCCAAGTTCGACCTCGGCGTGGACCTCGGGGAGCAGCGCGCCGCCGACGGCACCCCGCTGGGCCTCACCGGGGAACTCACCTACGCCACCGAGCTGTTCGACCGTACGAGCGCCGAGCGGCTGGCGGCGGACCTGGCCCTGGTACTGCGCGGTCTCGCGGCCGCCCCGGAGCGGCCGGTCGGCTCGGTCGAAGGCCCGGCCCCGCGCACGGTCGCGGCCGCCCCCGCCGCGCCGGAGCCGGCCGCGGACCCGGACGGCAGCACCGAGGACCGCGTCCGCGCCCTGTACGCCGAGGTCCTCGACCGGGACGAGGTCAACCCGGACGACAACTTCTTCGCCCTGGGCGGCCACTCCCTGCTGGTCACCCGACTGATCAGCCGGATCCGGGCCGAACTCGGCCGGGAGCTGAAGATCCGCCAGATCTTCCAGCACCCGACCCCCGCCCGCACCGCCGCCCTGCTCACCGACGCGCCGAAGGCCCGTCCCACGCTCCGCCGCGCCGCCGGTGCCTGAGCCATCCCCTTGCCTTCGCACCACCCCGCACGCCCCTGGAGGTCCTGTGTTTCCCGTTTCGTTCGCCCAGCGGCGGCTGTGGTTCCTCAACCAGCTCGGCGAGACCGGCGCCGCGTACAACTGCCCGCTCACCACCCGGCTGCGCGGTCCGCTGGACCCGCAGGCGCTGGCCGCGGCCCTCGGCGATCTGACCGGGCGGCACGAGGTGCTGCGGACGGTCTTCCCCGAGGTGGACGGCGAGCCCGTGCAGCAGATCACCGACCGGGCGCCGGAGCTGCCCGTCGTCCGCCTCGGCGAGGCGGAGCTCGCCGACGCGCTGGCCGCCGAGGCCGGGCACGTCTTCGACCTCACCGCCGAACTCCCGGTGCGGGCCCGCCTCTTCGCCTTGGGCGACGAGGAGTGGGTGCTGGCGCTGGTGATCCACCACATCGCCACCGACGGCTGGTCCTGGGGCCCGCTCCTGACCGACCTGGCCGCCGCCTACGCCGCCCGGTGCGCGGGCGGGGCGCCCGCCTTCGAGCCGCTGCCGGTGCAGTACCGGGACTACACGCTGTGGCAGCGCGAGCTGCTGGGCGCGGAGGACGACCCGGAGAGCCTGCTCGCCGAACAACTGGCCTTCTGGACGCGGGAACTGGCCGGTTCCCCGGCCGAACTGGCGCTGCCCGCCGACCGGCCGCGCCCGCAGGTGGCGGGCTTCGCGGGCGGCTCCGTCCCCCTGGAGCTGGACGCGCAGCTGCACCGGCGGCTGCTGGAACTGGCCCGCGAGCACGACTGCACCCTCTTCATGGTCCTCCAGGCCGGCCTGTCGGTGCTCCTGTCCCGCCTCGGCGCCGGCACGGACGTCCCCATCGGGACCGTCGTCGCAGGCCGCACGGACGAGGCGCTGGACGACCTCGTCGGCTTCTTCGTCAACACCCTCGTCCTGCGCACCGACCTCTCCGGAGACCCGGCCTTCACCGACCTCCTGGAGCGGGTGCGGGAGAGCGACCTCGCCGCCTTCGAGCACCAGGACGTGCCCTTCGAGCGGGTCGTGGAGGCGGTCAACCCCGAGCGGTCCCTCGCCCGCCACCCCCTGTTCCAGGTGATGATGACCCTGGACAGCGGCGAGGGCCCCGCCTTCGCCCTGCCCGGCCTGGAGTGCGCGGAGCAGCCCGCCGCCTGGGACGTCGCCAAGTTCGACCTCACCGCGGACTTCCAGGAGGGCTGGGACTCGGGCGCCCCGGCCGGGATCGGCGGAGCCCTGGAGTACGCGACGGACCTGTTCGACCGGGCCACCGCCGAGGACCTCGCGGCCGCCCTCGCCCGGGTGCTGGAGCGCCTCGCCGCCGACCCCGCCGCCCCGGTCGGACAGGCCGACCCGCTCTCCGCCGAACAGCGCGCGCTGGTCCTGTCCGGCTGGAACGACACGGCCGCGCCGGTGCCCGCGGGGACCCTGCCCGAGCTGTTCGAGGAGCGGGCCGCCCGCACCCCCGGCGCGACCGCCCTGGTCTTCCGGGACACCGCGCTGACCTTCGCCGAACTCGACGCCCGCGCCGACGCGCTGGCGCACCGGCTCGCCGGACACGGGGTCGGCCCGGAGCACCTGGTGGCCCTGGCCCTCCCCCGGTCCGCCGACTCCGTCGTGGCGCTGCTCGCGGTGCTCAAGGCGGGCGCCGCCTTCGTCCCCGTCGACACGGACTACCCGGCCGAGCGGATCGCCCGGCTGCTGGGCACCACGACCACCGTCGTCACCGACGCCGCGACCGCCCCGGGGCTCCCGGACACCGGCGCCGTCCGCGTCCTCGTCGACGCGCCGGGCCCGGTCCCGGCGGGTGCCGCCGGTCCCGTCCCGGGCCGCCGGATCCTGTCCGGCAGCGCCGCGTACGTGATCCACACCTCGGGGTCGACCGGCGAGCCCAAGGGCGTCGTCATCGACCACGCGGGGCTGCGCAACCTGTACGCCTTCCACCGGGCCGGGGTCATCGCCCGCGCGGAGGAGCTGCACGGCGGGCGCCGGATGCGCATGGCGCTGACGGCCGCACTGTCCTTCGACACGTCGTGGGAGGGGCTGCTGTGGATGGTGGCCGGCCACGAGCTCCACCTCGTCGACGACGACACCCGCCGCGACGCGGCCGCGCTGGTCCGGCACATCGCCCGCGCCGGCATCGATGCCCTCGACGTCACCCCGACCTACGCCGAACAGCTCGTCGAGGAGGGCCTGCTGGACGATCCCGCGCACCGGCTCAAGGTGCTGCTGCTCGGCGGCGAGGCGGCGGGCGCGGCCCTGTGGACGCGGGTCCGGGCC
The DNA here is from genome assembly GCF_040302565.1 of Streptomyces sp. NPDC097981. NCBI lineage: Bacteria > Bacillati > Actinomycetota > Actinomycetes > Kitasatosporales > Streptomycetaceae > Streptomyces > Streptomyces sp. NPDC097981. The sequence continues at coordinate 157,379 of NZ_JBEORW010000008.1, read as the reverse complement.
GCCGACGGGATGCTCTGCCACAACCTGTACGGGCCCACCGAGTGCAGCGTCGACACCCTGTGGTGGGACGCCGCCCTCAGCGAGGAGCCGCTCGTGGGCCGCCCGCTCGCCAACACCCGGGCGTACGTCCTGGACGCCGGGCTGCGGCCCGTCGCCCCGGGCGTCCCGGGCGAGCTGTACCTGGCCGGACCGAGCCTGGCCCGCGGCTACCTGAACCGGCCCTCGCTCACCGCGGGCCGCTTCGTGGCCTGCCCGTTCGAGGACGGGGCCCGCATGTACCGCACGGGCGACCTCGTCCGCTGGGACCGCGAGGGCCGCATCGAGTACCTCGGCCGCGCCGACGACCAGGTCAAGATCCGCGGCTTCCGCATCGAACCCGGCGAGATCGAGGCCTGCCTGCGGGCCTGCCCCGAGGTGGCGCAGGCCGCGGTGCTCGCCCGGGACGGCGGGCCCGCCGGGAAGCGCCTGGTGGCGTACGTGGTGGCGGCCGCGGGCCGCAGCGCCGAGCCGGGCGCGCTGCGCGGGCGGCTCGCCGCGCAGCTGCCGGACCACATGGTGCCCTCGGCCTTCGTGGTCCTGGAGGCCTTCCCGATGAACCGGAACGGCAAGCTGGACCGGGCGGCGCTGCCCGCGCCGGACTTCGGCGCGCTGCTCTCCTCCCGCGCCCCGCGCGGGCCCCGCGAGGAGGTCCTGGCGGAGCTGTTCGCGCAGGTGCTGGGGCTGCCGTCGGTGGGCGCCGAGGACAGCTTCTTCGAGCTGGGCGGCCATTCGCTGCTCGCGACCCGGCTGCTCTCACGGATCCGGGCCGTCCTGGGCGGCGACCTGGGCATCCGCCAGCTGTTCCAGCACCCGACGGTGGCCGGGCTGGCCGCCTGCCTGGCGCAGGGCTCCGGAGCCGGGGCGGCCCCCCGTCCGGCCCTGACCGCGGCGGCGGAGCGGCCCGAAGCCCCGCCGCTGTCGGCGGCCCAGCGCCGGCTGTGGTTCCTGAGCCGGGCGGGCCAGTCCGCCGGCTACCACTGCCCGTTCGCGCTGCGGCTGCGCGGTCCGCTGGACACATCGGCGCTGGCCGCGGCCCTGGGGGACGTCACCGACCGGCACGAGGCCCTGCGCACGGTGTTCCCGGAGGCGGCGGGCGAGCCGTACCAGCGGGTGCTGCCCGCCGGGGGCGGCGTGCCCCTGGACCTGGTGGAGTGCGGTCCGCAAGGAACCACCGGGGCCCTCGACGCGCTGCTGGCCCGCCCGTTCGACCTGGCCGCGCGGCCCCCCGTACGGGCGGCGCTGCTCGCGGCCGGGCCGCAGGAGTGGGTGCTGGCCCTGGTGGTGCACCACATCGCGCTCGACGGGTGGTCCTGGGGGCCGCTGTTCCGGGACCTGTCCGAGGCGTACGCCGCCCGGTGCGCGGGCGCCGCGCCCGGTTTCGAACCGCTGCCGGTGCAGTACGCCGACTACACGCTGTGGCAGCGGGAGCTGCTCGGCGCGGAGGACGACCCCGCGAGCCCGATCTCCCGCCAACTCGCCTTCTGGACCGGCGCACTGGCCGGTGCGCCCGCCGAGCTGGCCCTGCCCTACGACCGGCCGCGCCCGGCGGTGGCGGACTTCGCGGGCGGCTCCGTCCCCGTCGGCCTGGACGCCGAGCTGCACGGCCGGCTGCTGGAACTGGCCCGCGAGCACGGCTGCACCCTCTTCATGGTGGTGCAGGCGGCGCTGGCCGTGACCCTGTCCCGGCTCGGCGCGGGGACCGACGTACCGATCGGGACGCCCGTCGCGGGCCGTGACGACGAGGCCCTGGACGACCTCGTCGGCTTCTTCGTCAACACCCTCGTCCTGCGCACCGACGTCTCGGGCGATCCGGCCTTCGCCGAACTCCTGGGCCGGGTCCGGGAGACCGACCTCGCGGCGTACGAACACCAGGACGTGCCCTTCGAGCGGGTCGTGGAGGCGGTCAACCCCGAGCGCTCCCTCGCCCGCCACCCCCTCTTCCAGGTGCTGCTCCAAGTGCAGGACGGCGAGGACGGGACGCTCGCGCTTCCCGGCCTCGACGTCCGCCCCGAGCCGTTCCGCTTCGACGTCGCCCAGTTCGACCTGACGCTGGACGTCCAGGAGCGCCGGGACGCCGAGGGCCGCCCCGCCGGGATCTCGGGCTTCCTGGAGTACGCGGCCGAGCTGTTCGACCACGCCACCGCCGAGGACCTCGCCGCGACCCTGGTACGGATGGTCGGGCTGCTCGCGGCGGCGCCGGAGCTGCCGGTCGGGGCCGCCGACCCGCTGACCCCCGCGGCCCGCCGGCGGGTGCTCACCGAGTGGAACGACACCGCGCTGCCGGTACCGGACGCCACCGTGCCCGAGCTGTTCGCGGCACGGGCCGCCCGCACCCCGGACGCGACCGCGCTGGTGCACGGCGCCGAGCGGATCGGCTTCGCCGCCCTCGACGCCTGGTCCGACCGGCTCGCCCGGCGCCTCGTCCGGGACGGGGCGGGGCCGGAGCGGGTGGTGGCCATCGCCCTGCCGCGCTCCCCGGCGGCGGTGGCCGCGATCCTGGCCGTCCTCAAGGCCGGTGCGGCGTTCGTCCTGGTGGACACCGGATACCCGGCCGAGCGGATCGCGCACATGCTGGCCGACTCCGCCCCGGCGCTGCTGGTCACGGACTCCGCGACCGCCCCGCTGCTGCCGCTCGCGGAGCCGGCACAGGTCCCGCTCGTCCTCACCGACGAGGCGGACGAGGCGGACACTGCCGCCGCCTCCGCGCCCGGTGCCGGGCCGCTGCGGCGGCCCCGGCCGGGCGACGCCGCGTACGTCGTGTACACCTCGGGGTCCACGGGCCGGCCCAAGGGCGTCGTCGTCGACCACGCGGCGCTGCGCAACCTGTACGCCTTCCACCGCGCCCACACCATGGCCGAGGCGGAACGGACCGCGGCCGGACGGCAGTTGCGGGTGGCGCTGGTTGCCTCGCTGTCCTTCGACGCCTCCTGGGACGCCCTGATGTGGATGGTGGCCGGGCACGAACTCCACCTGATCGGCGACGCCGTGCGCCGCGACGCCGCCGCCTTCGCCCGGCACGTCGCCGACGCCGCCCTCGACGTCGTCGACACCACCCCGACGCACGCCGAGCACCTGATCGAGGAGGGCCTGCTCGACGCCCCGCCGCGGCTGCTGCTGATCGGCGGGGAGGCCGCGGGCGAGGGGCTGTGGAGCCGGCTGCGCGCCACGGAGGGGATGCTCGCCTACAACCTGTACGGACCCACCGAGTGCACGGTCGACGCCCTGTGGTGGGACACCGCGCGCAGCGAGCGCCCGCTCATCGGCGGCCCCGTCGCCAACACCCGCGCCTACGTGCTCGACGCGGCGCTGCGGCCGGTGGCGCCGGGGGTGCCCGGCGAGCTGTACCTGGCGGGTGCCGGGCTGGCGCGGGGCTACCTGCGGCGCCCGGGGACGACGGCGGAGCGGTTCGTGGCCTGCCCGTTCGAGGACGGCGCCCGCATGTACCGCACGGGCGACCTCGTCCGCCGGGACCGCGAGGGCCGCATCGACTACCTCGGCCGCGCCGACGACCAGGTCAAGATCCGCGGCTTCCGCATCGAACCCGGCGAGATCGAGGCCGCGCTCGCGGCGGCGCCCGGGGTGGACCGGGCCGCGGTGACCGTGCGGGAGGACGGCCCCGGCGGTGCGAAGCGGCTGGTCGGGTACGTGGTCCCGGCCCCCGGCGGCGACGGCGGTACGGGCTCCGCGCTGGATGCGGCGGACTTGCGCGCCCATCTGGCGGGGTCGCTCCCGGCGCACATGGTGCCGTCGGCGTTCGTCGTGCTCGACGCCTTCCCGCGGACCCCGAACGACAAGCTCGACCGGGCCGCGCTGCCCGCGCCGGAGCCCGGCGCGGCCGGGGACGGCCGGGTGCGCCGGGCGCCGCGCGGCCGGCGGGAGGAGGTCGTGGCGGGCCTGTTCGCCGAGGTGCTGGGGCTGCCCGCGGACGTCGTCGGCGCCGACGACGGCTTCTTCGACCTGGGCGGCCACTCCCTGCTGGCGGCCCGGCTGATGGCCCGGGTGCGCGAGGCGCTGGGCGAGGAGCTCGGGGTCCAGGACCTGTTCGCCGCGCCCACGGTCGCCGGGCTCGCCGCCCGCTCCGGAGGCGCGGTCCCCCGCGGGGACGCGGACCCGCTGGCGCCGCTGGTCACGCTGCGCACGGGGGCGCCCGGCGCACCCGCCCTGTTCTGCTTCCACCCGGGCGCGGGCACCGGCTGGGTGTACCGGGGGCTGCTGGAGCACCTGGACCCGCAGCGGTCCGTGCACGCCCTGCAGTCGAGGGCGCTGAGCGAGCCGGGGGCACGGCCCGGGAGCGTCGCGGAGATGGCCGCGGAGTACGCGGCGCGGATCCGCACGGTGCAGCCGCACGGCCCGTACCACCTGCTGGGCTGGTCCTTCGGGGCGGTGGTCGCGCACGCGGTGGCCGTGACGCTCCAGCAGGACGGCGAGGAGGTGGCCGGGCTCACCCTGCTGGACGGGTATCCGGCGGCCCCGGGCGAGACGGCGGCCCCGGCCGCGGACCCGCTGCGGGACCTGCTGGAATCGCTCGGCTATCCGCCGCGGGAGGAGCGCGGCGCGGCCGGAGGGGGTCCGCTGACCCTCGCCGGGCTGGTGGCGGCGGCCGCCGCCGAGGAGGGCCCGCTGTCGGTCTTCGACGGGGAGACCGTCGCCGCCCTGGGCGGGGCCTACGTCCACCACGACCGGCTGGCCGCCGCCCACCGTCCGGGGGTGTTCCGGGGCGGGGTGACACTGGCCGTCGCCGCCCACGAGCCGGACGCGCCCGGGCCGCGGGTGTGGGAGCCGTACGTCACCGGCCCGGTCGCCCACCACGAAGTGCCGTGCGCGCACGGCGAGATGATGGCACCCAAGCCCGCCGCCGAGATCGCCGCGCTGCTGGGCGAGGGCACGGTGGGCCGGTGAGCGCCGGTCGCGGCGCGCTGCGCCGCCGGGACTTCCGGCTGCTGTGGGCGGGGGAGTCCGTGAGCCAGTTCGGGAGCGCGGCCACCCGGGTGCTGCTCCCGCTGATCGCGGTGGACACGCTGGACGCGGGGCCCTTCACCATGGGGGTGCTGGGCGCCGCGGCCTGGGTGCCGTGGCTGCTGTTCGGGCTGCCCGTGGGGGCGTGGACCGACCGGATGCGCCGTCGGCCGGTGATGATCGTGTGCAACGCGGTGTCGGCGCTGCTGATGCTGTCGCTGACCGCGACGGTCTGGCTGGAAGTCCTGACGACCGCTCAACTGATGCTGGTGGCGGTCCTGGCGGGCACCGCCGACGTGTTCTTCCGGGCCGCCTACACCGCGTACCTGCCGACCGTGCTGCCGCACGAGGATCTCGCCGACGGCAACGCCCGGCTCCAGACCAGCGAATCGGTCGCGGAGGTCGTCGCACCGGGGGTGGGCGGGGCGCTGGCCCAGGCCGGGAGCGCGGCGGCCGGTTTCCTCGCCGACGGGCTGAGCTTCCTGCTCTCGGCGGCGCTGCTGCTGCGGATCCGGACCCCGGAGGGCCGGCCGGGCGGTACGGAACGGGCCGCATCGGAGCCGTCGTTGGTCGGGGAGATCCGCGCGGGCGTGGCCTTCCTCACCCGGGACCCGTTCCTGCGGACGATCCTGCTGTGCGACGCGGCGATGAACCTGTTCCTGGGCGGCGCGCAGTCCCTGTCGATCCTGTTCCTGAACCGGACGGTGGGCGTGCCGGGCGCGCTGGTCGGTGTCCTGATCGCACTGGCGGGGCTGGGCGGGGTCCTGGGCGCGGTGGTCTCGCCGCGCCTGGCCCGCCGGTTCGGGACGGCCCGGGCGGTCCTGCTGTGCGCCTTCTGCGGCGGCCCGTTCGGGCTGCTGATCCCGCTCACCACGGACGGGGTGGGGCTGCTGGCCTTCCTGGTCGGGGAGTTCTGCCTGATGACCGGGGTGGTCGCCGGGAACGTCATCATCGTGAGCTTCCGGCAGGCGTACTGCCCGCCGGACATGCTCGGCCGTGTCGGCTCCACCATCCGCTTCGTGATGTACGGGACGATCCCCGTCGGCAGCCTCCTCGGCGGTGCCCTCGGCACCCTCCTCGGCGAACGCGACGCCCTGTGGCTCCTCTACGCCGGCAACGCGCTCTCCGCCCTGCTCCTCCTGACGGGCCCGCTCCGCGCCGGGCAGGACCTCCCGTCGGTCCCGGAGCCGTCCAGGGAGGGGGCCCGGGTCGCCCCGTGAGCGACCCGGGCACCGGCACCGGTGCCGGCCCCGGCCCCGGCCGCGCAGCAGGTCAACGCACCCTTCCCCTGGGCTTCAGGTGGGTCGGGGGGAGGGCCGGGGCCGGGATCGGCGGGCCGTCGTAGCCCTTCACCTCGCCGTAGCGGGTGCCTTCCATCCAGTCCTCGCGGAACTGCTCGATGTCCGCCTGGCTGCGCCCGATCCAGTGCTGCGCCACAGGCCGTTCTTGCGGGTGCCCAGCAGCAGGGTGCCGTTGTCCGCGGGGTCGATCGCCAGCCGTTCGCCGGCCCCGCGGCCGTCCTCGTTGCCGCCCAGCTTGAACGGCAGGTCGGTGCGCTGGAAGGTGCGGCCCCGGTCCTTGGAGCGCAGGATCGCGCCGCTGCCGGCCCAGTCGTTGGTGTAGGTGCCGGCCGCGAGGTAGAGCCGGTCCGGGTCGACGGGGTCGGTGGCCAGCGACTCGATGCCCAGCAGGTTCCAGTCCTTCTGACCGACCCAGTCGGTGAGCGGTGTCCACTGCTCGGCGCCGGTGTCCCAGCGGTACGCGCCACCCATGTCGGTGCGCGCGTACAGCAGGCCCTTCTCCCGCGGGTTGAACACCAGCCCGGTGACGTAACCGCCGCCCACCACCGGGGCGTTCTGCCACACGTACGATCCGGACCCGGTCTGCGCGCCGCCGCTCTCAGCCACCTTCACGAGCTTCCACTGCTGGTTGGAGCTGCCCTTGCCCGGCCGCCTCAGTTGCCCGGGACGTGAGGGACGTTGCCGTAATAGGCGTCCGGTCCGTGCTTGCGGGTGAAGTGCCGCTCCAGCAGATGCCTCGGCGGCTCGGAGGTGCTCCCGAGGCGGGACCCCAGCGCCAGCGTGTGCAGCGCCATCTCCGCCACGGCCTCGCAGACGATGGCGTTCTCCAGCGCAGCCTTCGCGGTGGCGCCCCAGGTGAAGGGGCCGTGTCGTGAGACGAGTGCTCCGGGGACCTCGTCGGCCCGACGGGGGTCGCCGTCCAGCCGGGCGACGATCACCTGTCCGGTGTTGTACTCGTAGTCCTGCGCGCACTGCTCGGCGGTGAGGTCCGCCGTCACGGGGACGGGCCCGTTGAAGGTGTCGGCGTGTGTCGTGCCGAGGACCGGGATCGGGCGGCGCGCCTGGGCGAAGGCGACCGCATGCGCCGAGTGCGTGTGGGTGACACCACCGATGGAGGGGAAGGCGCGGTACAGGCACCGATGGGTTTCGGTGTCGGTGGACGGCCTGAGGTGCCCGTCGACGACCCGCCCGTCCTCCAGGGCCACCGCCACCAGGTCCTCCTCGGTGAGTTCGGCGTAGGAGACCCCGGACGGCTTGATGACGAAGACGCCGGCGTCTCGATCCACTCCGCTGACGTTTCCCCAGGTGAGGGTGGCCAGCCCGGCCTCCGGGATACGCAGGTTGGCCGCGAGCACCTCGCGACGGAGGTCCTTGAGGCTTGTCTCGCTCACTACACTCTCACCGTCTCTCCGACATGGGCGGCGGTTTTTCCTGGGACCGGCGTCCGGCAGGCCCGCAGTCGCCCACGAGTGGGCTGGACTGATCGGGGGCCGCACACCAGGCATCGCGGTCGCTCTACCACGGCAACCCCCTCCCAAATTGTGAGCGCTAACACCTGCCGATCTCAAGAGATGCGAGAGGATTCCTGCCCGAACCCTGCTGGCAACGCTGCATAATGTGAACGCCAACATCGATGGCCGGTCGACAATCTCCCGGCCGGTCCGAGACGCGGCGGGCCACGGCGGGTTCGATACCTTGACGGAAGGCCGATCGATGAGGAAGGAAGAGAGTTGACCCAGCTCCCAGACGTCTCGCGCGCGCCCACGATGACGGACGTCGCGCGCGTCGCCGGCGTGTCCCATCAGACCGTTTCACGGGTGCTCAGTGACCACCCGAACGTCAGCGCCAAGACCCGGGCCGCGGTGACGCAGGTCATCGAGCAACTGGGGTACCGCCGCAACTCGGCGGCCCGTGCTCTGGCCACCCGCCGGACCCACACACTGGGCGTCATCGCGGTGAACACCACTCTGCACGGGCCCGCCAGCACCGTGGCGGGGGTTCAGGAGGCGGCTCGGGACCGGGGCTACCTGACGTCCGCCGTCACGCTTCGGACGGCCACGCAGACGGCCCTCGCCGAGGCCATGCAGCACCTCGCCGGGTGGGGCGTGGAGGGGATCGTCGCCGTCACTCCCCAGCGCGCCGCGGTGAGGGCCCTGGCGGCATTGGAAGCACCGTGCCCGGTGGTCACCGTGGAAGGCGGCCACACCCTGGACCTGCCGGGGGTGTCGCTGGACCAGAACCTCGGCGCCCGCCTGATCACGGAACATCTCCTCGCCTCGGGCCACTCCACCGTGTGGCATGTCGCAGGCCCTCCCGACTGGCTTGAGAGCGAGGCCCGCACGCAGGGGTGGGAGGAGGCGCTGCGCGATGCCGGCGCCGAGGTGCCACCCCTGTTGCGCGGCGACTGGAGTCCACTGTCGGGATACCAGGCCGGCCAGCAGCTCGCGGGTCGGGTACGGGCGACACGGGGGCAGGAAGCGGGCCTCACCGCGGTGTTCGTCGCCAACGACCAGATGGCCCTCGGTGTCCTGAGGGCCTTGCGGGAAGCGGGCCTGCGCACGCCGGAGGACGTAGCGGTGGCCGGCTTCGACGACATCCCCGAGGCGGAGTTCTTCCCACCCCCGCTGACGACGATCCGTCAGGACTTCGCCTCGCTCGGCCGCGACAGCATCGGCTTGCTCCTGGACCACATCGAAGGCCGGACCGACGTGTCGACGCACCTGGTGGTGGCGCCCGAGCTCATCGTGCGCGCCAGTACGGCCCGCAGGATCGCTCCACCCGGCGGATGACCCCCACCCGGAACCCGGCCCGCCCCTCTGAGGCGGTTCGCACCGCACACGCGCTGGGCGACCCCGTCGGGACCCCCGTGCAGCGTGTGCCCGGTCTCTGGGTGGCGAGCCGGTGGGTGCCGCCGCGACGACGAGCCGGCCGCTCGCGAAGCGGTTGGCACAACGGCCCGCGGTCGCACGAGTGGCGTGCGGCGCCCTCGCACGTGGCGGGGTCGCGGGCGCCGAGCACGACATCGGCCGTGCGGCCCAGCGGTCCGGCAGGATCAGGGACGGAGGCGGGCGCCGCGCGTGTGGATCTCCGCGCAGGTCGGCCCGGGAAGCCGGACCGCCGCCTCTCCCCCGTTCCTTCGCCGTCCGTGCCGCGAAGCAAGCTGGGCGGGCAGCACGCGAGCGCGGTGGAACGGGCTGACGGGCTGCGGAGCCGGAGTCAGCCGGCGGCGGGGCGGCGGCCGCTCATCAGACGTTGCAGCACGATGAACACGAGCAGCAGGGCGCCGATGACGATCCGGGTCCACCAGGAGCTGAGCGTGCCCTGGAAGTTCACGACCGTCTGGATCATGCCGAGGACGAGCACGCCGAGGGCCGTGCCCAGGACCAAGCCGGAACCTCCGGTCAGCAGCGTGCCGCCGATCACGGTGGCGGCGATCGCGTCGAGTTCCATGCCCATGGCGTGGAGGGCGTAGCCGGAGAGCATGTAGAAGGTCAGCAGCAGGCCGCCGAGTGCGGAGCACAGGCCGCTGACGGCGTATGCGGCGATCTTGGTGGAGCCCACGGGAAGGCCCATCAGGCGTGCGGAGGCCTCATTGCCGCCCAGCGCGTACACGTTGCGGCCGAAGCCCGTGTGGTGCAGTACGACGAAGGCGATCAGCAGCACGGCCAGGGCGATGACCACCGGGATCGAGACGAACAGTCCTCCCGGGCCGTACAGCCGGGTCTGCGCGATTCCCGCCGTGGTGGGGTCGCTGATCGTGATGGATTCGGTGCTGATGGTGTAGCAGAGCCCGCGGGCGAGGAACATGCCGGCCAGGGTGACGATGAACGGCTGGATCTCGAAGGTGTGGATGATCCAGCCCATGAACGTCCCGCTCGCGGCGCCGACCAGCAGGACCAGTGGGATGACGGCGGCCAGGGGCCAGCCGTGCGACTCGACCAGCCAGGCGGTGAGCGTGGTCGACAGGGCCACCATGGAGCCGACGGACAGATCGATGCCGCCGGTGAGGATGACGAAAGTCGCCCCGACCGCGACGACCAGGAGGAATCCGTTGTCGATCAGCAGGTTCAGCACGACTTGCGCGGAGAGGAAGCCCTCGTAGCGCACCGACCCGACGCTGAACATGACGACCAGCAGGACGGCCGTGACGATCAGTGGGATACGGGTGCGGGTGCGCGGGGACACGGTCGCGAGGGGGCGGGTGAGCCCAGCGGCGGCGCTCGCGATGCCGGTACTCATGCGCGTACCTCCTGCTGCTGCGGGGCGGCGCCCGGCGTGGTGTGGGATCGGGGAGTGGTTGCCCTGCGGCGGCGCAGGACCTTGGCCCGGAAGACCGGGGACTGGACGAGGCAGACGACGATGACGACGAGGGCCTTGAAGACGAGGGTGGTCTCGGGTGGGACGCCGAGGGTGTAGACGGTGGTGGACAGGGTCTGGATGATCAGGGCGCCCAGGACGGTGCCGCCGAGGGAGAAGCGTCCTCCGGTCAGGGCGGTGCCACCGACGACCACGGCGAGGATCGCGTCGAGTTCGATCCACAGGCCGGCGTTGTTGCCGTCGGCGCTGGAGACGTTGGAGCTGATCATCAGCCCGGCAACCGCGGCGCACAGCGCGCTGAAGACGTAGACCAGGGCGAGCAGACCGCCGGCGCGGATGCCGACCAGGCGGCTGGCGGCGGGGTTGCCGCCCACGGACTCGATCAGCATGCCGAGTGCGCTGCGACGGGTGACGAAACCGGTGAGCGCGACGAGGGCGGTGGCCAGGAGGACGGCGAACGGGAAGGTCAGCCAGTAGCCGCCGCCGATCATCTTGTAGGGGGCGCTGGTCACCGTGATGATCTGGCCCCCGGTGATCAGCTGGGCGACGCCGCGGCCCGCGACCATGAGGATCAAGGTGGCCACGATGGGCTGCACCCCCAGCCCTGACACCAGGAACCCGTTGGCGAGGCCCAGTACGAGGGCGACGCCGAGCGCGAGGGCGACCGCTGCGAGCACGGTGGCGACGCTGCCGGGACGTGCGGCGGTGGAGATGTGCCCACAGGCGAGGGCGCCGGCGATGGCGACGGTCGAACCCACGGAGAGGTCGATGCCCCGGGTGGCGATGACGAGGGTCATGCCGAGCGCCACGAGGGTGAGGGGCGCGCCGAACTGGAGGATGTCGATGAGGCTGCCGTAGAGGTGGCCGTCGCGTACGCGGACGGAGAAGAAGTCGTGGTGGAACGCGAGGTTGCCGAGGAGCAGCGCGAACAGGATGAGCGTGGGCCACAGCAGGCGGTGGCCCGCCAGGCGTCTCCCGGTTCCGCCGACCGCCTTGGGCTTGGCAGGCTGGGTGGTCATGAGTCCGCTCCGGTGGCGATGGTCGTGAGGATGCGTTCGGGCGTGACGGTGTCGTCGTTCGTGAGGGTGGCCACCATCCGGTGGTCGCGGAGCACCGCGATGCGGTGGCTCAGGCGCAGGACCTCTTCGAGTTCCGCCGAGATGAACAGCACAGCGGTGCCTTCGCCCGCCTGACGGGCCACGAGTTTCTGGATCTCCGCCTTGGCCCCGATGTCGATGCCCCGGGTGGGTTCGTCGAGGATCAGGAGCCGGGGTGCGGTCAGCAGCCAACGCGCGAGGAGGACCTTCTGCTGGTTGCCTCCGCTGAGGTGGCGCACCTGCGCTTCGGGATCGGCGGGGCGGATGTCCAGGGCTCCGATCCAGTGCCGTGCCAGTTCGTCCTGTTTCGCCCGGGTCAGCGGCCTGGTCCAGCCGCGGGCGGCCTGCAGAGCGAGGACGATGTTCTCGCGGACCGTGAGCTCGCCCACCAGTCCCTCGGACTTGCGGTTCTCGGAGCAGAACGCGATGCCCCGGGCGATGGCGTGGCGCGGGGTGCGCAGGAGTACCGTCTTGCCCTCGATGCTCACTTCTCCGGCGTCCGCGCTGTCCGCTCCGAACAGGAGGCGTGCCGCCTCGGTGCGGCCCGAGCCCAGGAGGCCGGCCAGTCCGATGACCTCACCGGCATGGATGTCGAGGTCGTACGGTTCGATCGAGCCCGCGCGGGTCAGTCGTCGTGCCTGGAGGAACGGCTCACTGGTCGCCCGTTCGGCCGCTTGCTCGCGCGCACGGTCGGACAACTGGTCGAGGGTGGCCAGCTCTCCGCCGATCATGCGCTGTACCAGCGTCACCGGATTGAGTTCGCCGATCGGGTACTCGCCTTCCAGCCGGCCGCCCCGCAGGATGGTGACGCGGTCACAGAGATCGAATACCTGGTCGAGGAAGTGCGTGACGAACAGGATGGCCACACCGCGGTCACGCAGGCGCCGCACCAGCGTGAAGAGCTGGGCGACCTCCTCGCGGTCCAGGCTGGAGGTGGGTTCGTCCAGCACCAGCACCTTCGCCGAGACGTCCACCGCCCGGACGATGGCGACCAGTTGCTGAACGGCCAGGGAGTGCGAACCGAGCAGACCGGTGACATCCAGGTCGAGGTCCAGTTCCGTCAGGAGCGCTGCCGCGCGCTGCCGCAGCGCGGACCAGTGGATGAGACCGATCCGGCGTGGTTCGCGTCCGATGAGGATGTTCTCGGCGACCGAGATGTTCGGGCAGAGATTGACCTCCTGGTAGACGGTGCTGATTCCGGCCCGCTGCGCCTGGAGGGGGTCCGCGGACGCGTGGGGCCGGCCGTCGACGAGGATGCTGCCGCCGTCGGCGGGGTGGACACCGGTGAGCACCTTGATCAAGGTGGACTTCCCGGCGCCGTTCTCGCCCATCAGGGCGTGCACCTCACCGGGGAAGAGCCGCAGGGCGACTCCGTCGAGGGCGAGCACGCCCGGGAACTGCTTGCGGATGCCCTGGGCTTCCAGGACCGGCCGCGGGTCGCCGGCGTCCGTGGGCCGCGGGGTGGACGGGGATGCCATCCGCCCTCCTCTCGTAAGTGGGGTGGTGGAGCGGACTCCGGTGCCAGGGATCGCGGGCCCCGCAAGATCCTGAGGAGGACCCGGGCCGGGCCTCCCGCGGCACCGGCCGGCCGCGTCAGTAGTTCCGGGAAGGCAGCGCGGCCGCGGCCTTGTCCTGCGGGAAGACACCCTCCTGGGTCTCGACCCGGGTCGGCACGCTCTCCCCTGCGACGACCTTCTTGGCCAGCTCCATCAGCTGGTCGCCGAGCAGAGGGTTGCACTCCACCACGACGTTGATCTTGCCCTCGGTCATCGCGACGAAGGCGTCCTTGATTCCGTCCACCGAGATCACCTTGATGTCCGTACCGGGCTTCTTGCCGGACTCCTCGATGGCCTGGATGGCGCCGAGCGCCATGTCGTCGTTGTGGGCGTAGAGGACGTCGATGTCCTTCTGCGACTTCAGGAACGCCTGCATGACCTCCTTGCCCTTGGCCCGGGTGAAGTCGCCCGACTGCGAGGCCACGATCTTGAACTTGCCGTCGGTGCGGATGGCATCGGCGAAGCCGGCCTTGCGGTCGTTGGCGGGTGCGGAGCCCGTGGTGCCCTGGAGCTCGACGATGTTGACCGGACCCTGCTCGTTGGCGTACGCGCTGGTCAGCCACTCGCCCGCGGACTTGCCCTCCTTGACGAAGTCCGAGCCAAGGAAGGTCTTGTAGAGGGAGGTGTCCTTGGTGTCCACGGTGCGGTCGGTGAGGATGACCGGGATACCCGCGTCCTTGGCCTCCTTCAGCACCGTGTCCCAGCCGGACTCCACGACCGGCGAGAAGGCGATCACATCGACCCTCTGTTGGATGAAGGTGCGGATCGCCTTGATCTGGTTCTCCTGCTTCTGCTGCGCGTCGGAGAACTTGAGCTCGATCCCGGCCTTCTTCGCCGCCTCCTGGACGGACTTGGTGTTGGCGGTGCGCCAACCGCTCTCGGCGCCGACCTGGGCGAAGCCCATGGTGATCGTGCCGCCGGAGTGCGCCTTGGCCCCGGAGGCCGGGCCGGAGGCGGGGCCCTCGGTCGAGCAGGCGGTCAGCGCCGAGGAGGCGAGGAGGGCGGCGGTGAGGACGAGAGTTGCTCTGCGAGCCATGAGGGGTGTCCTTTCGGATGTACGGAAGAGCTCCGCACGGCCGGGGCCGGGCTGTGCCGGGGGGCAGGGGCGGGGCGGCGTCGGAGCCGAGCTCGGAGCCGGGGTCGACAGGAGACGGATGCCCTCGGGAGGGGGCGCCGTCGCATTGTGAGCGTTAACAAGCCCGGTTCTCAAGCCCCTTGTGCGTGTTACCTGTCCGTTACCGCGCGCCACGTGCGGCAACGAGGCCGACTCCACCCGTTCGCGAGACCGTCGGCTTCGCCATCCCGATCGGACACATCAACCAGCGCCGGATCTGCGCCAGATCGAGTCGAGCCCCCGCATACGGAGGCCGCCACGCCGGGGGAACTCCACCCGTGATCCACGCAAAGCTCTTGCCTATCGACATTGTTAGCGCTCACACTGCCATGGCAGCGGACTCCCGCCGACCGCCGGGACTGCCGGGACGGCATCTCCGGCTGCCGGGCCGCGCCGCCCACCACCCCACGGCTCCTTCGAAAGGCACTCCGTTGACGTCACCCCATCCCCCCGCGCCCACCCCGCCTTCCGAGGAATCGGAGCAGTACACGGTCGGCGTGGACTTCGGCACCCTGTCGGGCCGCGCCGTGGTGGTGCGGGTTCGCGACGGTCAGGAGCTGGCCGCGGCGGTCCACGCCTACCGGCACGGCGTCATCGACCGGCACCTGCCGCACGACGGTGCGCAACTGCCTCCGGACTGGGCCCTGCAACACCCGCAGGACTGGCGGGACGTACTGCGTCACGCCGTCCCGGAGGCCGTGACGGCGGCCGGAGTCGATCCTGCCGCGGTGATCGGCATCGCCACCGACTTCACCGCCTGCACCGTCCTGCCCACGCTGGCCGACGGGACTCCCCTCGCCGAGACGGAGCTCGCCGGACGGCCGCACGCGTGGCCCAAACTGTGGAAGCACCACGCGGCCCAGCCCCATGCCGACCGCATCAACGAACTCGCCCACGCCCGCGGGGAACAATGGATCACCCGCTACGGCGGCCGGATCTCCGCGGAATGGCAGTTCGCGAAGGCCCTCCAGGTCCTGGAGGAGGATCCGCTCGTCTACGAAAGCTGCGCGCGGTGGATCGAGGCCGCCGACTGGATCGTGTGGCAGCTCACCGGAGCCGAGTCCCGCAACGCCTGCACCGCCGGATACAAGGGCATCCATCAGGACGGCGCCTACCCGAGCGAGGAGTACCTGGCCGCGCTGAACCCCCGGTTCGCCGACTTCGCACGTACCCGCCTCGCATTCCCCCTCTCCGCGCTGGGCTCACGCGTGGGCTCGCTCAGCACGGAGGCAGCAGCTTGGACGGGGCTGCGCCCCGGCATCGCCGTTGCCGCGGGCAACGTCGACGCCCATGTCACCGCAGCGGCGGCCCAGGCCGTCGAGGACGGTCAACTGCTCGCCATCATGGGCACCTCCACCTGCCACGTCGTGAACGCTCCCGTCCTCGCCGACGTCCCCGGCATCTGCGGTGTCGTCCACGGCGGGATCGTCGAAGGAGCCTACGGATACGAGGCCGGTCAGAGCGCGGTCGGCGACATCTTCGCCTGGGTACTGGACCAGGGCGTCCCGCCGGGCTACCTCGCCGAGGCCGCCGACCGCGGCGAGGACCTCCACACCCTGCTGACCCGGAAAGCCGCCCTGCAGCCGGTCGGCGGCCACGGACTGGTCGCCCTCGACTGGCTGAACGGCAACCGTTCCGTCCTCATCGACCACCACCTCTCCGGAGTCGTCGTGGGGCTCACCCTCGCCACCCGTCCCGAGGACGTCTACCGTGCGCTGCTCGAGGCAACCGCGTTCGGCACCCGCGTCATCGTGGAGGCCCTTGAGCAGGGCGGCGTCCCGGTGCACGAGTTCATCGTCGCCGGCGGACTGGCCAAGAACGAACTGCTGATGCAGATCTACTCCGACGTGCTGCGCCGCCCCGTTTCCCTGGCCGCGTCCGACCAGGGACCCGCCCTCGGGTCGGCCATCCACGCCGCCGTGGCTGCCGGCGCGCACACCGACGTGCGCACGGCCACCGCCGCGATGGGCCGCCGACGGCCTGCCGTCTACGCGCCCGACGCCTCCCGTGCCGACGCCTACGACGCCCTCTTCGCCGAGTACCGGCTCCTGCACGACCACTTCGGCACCGGCGGCCCGCTGCACCGCCTGAGGCGCATCCGCGATGCGGCCCGCACGGCGGGCTGACCCCCCGTCCTTCCTTCCCGTTTCCCCGCCCGCCCGCCGCGGGACGTCACCTTCAGGAGTCCATGTGCCCAGCCGAACATCCCCCGCCCAGGAGATCTGGTTCCTCACCGGCAGCCAGGGCCTGTACGGGGAGGAGACGCTGAAGCAGGTCGCCGAACAGTCGCGGCAGCTCGCCGGCGTGCTGGCCGACGCCTCCGGCATCCCCGCGCGAGTGGCGTGGAAGCCGGTACTGACCGACGCCGACGCCATCCGCCGGGTGTGCCTCGACGCCAACACCGACGACCGGTGCATCGGGCTCATCGCCTGGATGCACACCTTCTCGCCGGCCAAGATGTGGATCGCCGGACTGGACGCGCTGCGCAAGCCCTTGCTGCACCTCCACACCCAGTCGAACGTGGCCTTGCCCTGGGACACCATCGACATGGACTTCATGAACCTCAACCAAGCCGCTCACGGAGACCGCGAGTTCGGGCACATCCAGGCCCGTGTCGGCGTCCCCCGCAAGACCGTGGCCGGACACGTCACCGATCCTGTGACGACCGCACGCGTCGAGGTCTGGGCGCGGGCGGCCGCCGCACGCTCCGAACTGGCCACCCTCAAGGTCGCCCGCTTCGGCGACAACATGCGCGACGTGGCCGTCACCGAGGGCGACAAGGTCGAGGCCCAGCTGCGCTTCGGCGTCTCCGTCAACACCTACGGCGTCAACGACCTGGTGCAGGTCGTCGACAGCGCGGACGGGACCGAGGTGGCTTCCCTCATCGAGGCGTATCAGGACCTGTACCACCTGACACCGGAACTGCGACCGGGAGGCGACCGGCACGACGCGCTCCGTTACGCGGCCCGCATCGAAGTGGGCCTGCGGACCTTCCTCGAAGCGGGCGGCTTCGGGGCCTTCACCACCAACTTCGAGGACCTGGGCGGACTGCGCCAGCTGCCCGGCATCGCGGTCCAGCGGCTCATGGCCCAGGGATACGGATTCGGAGGAGAGGGCGACTGGAAGACCGCCGTCCTGCTGCGCGCCCTCAAGGTCGCCGCCGCCGGCCTCCCGGGCGGCACCTCCTTCATGGAGGACTACACCTACGACCTGACACCCGGCAACGGGCTCATCCTCGGCGCGCACATGCTCGAAGTCTGTCCCACCATCGCGTCCGCCAGGCCGAGGTGCGAGATCCATCCCCTCGGCATCGGCGGGCGGGAGGACCCGGTGCGCCTGGTGTTCGACGCCACCCCCGGTCCGGCCGTGGTGGTCGGCCTCGCGGACCTCGGCGACCGCTTCCGCCTGATCGCCAACGACATCGACGTGGTGGCACCCCCCCACCCCCTGCCTGCCCTGCCCGTAGCCCGCGCGGTCTGGCGGCCCCGCCCCGACCTGCGGACCTCCACCGAATCCTGGCTGACGGCCGGAGGACCGCACCACACCGTCCTCAGTACCGCCCTCACCTCCGACCACATCGACGACCTGGCGGAGATGCTCCGCATGGAACTCGCCCTCATCGACGAGACCACCACCCCGAAGCAGTTCCGGCGCGATCTCCGCTGGAACCAGGCGTACTACCGGCTGGCACTGGGACTGTGAACCAGTGCGGCCGCAGCGGCCTGCCGCACCGGGAACTCTCGTGCGTCGGGCCGCTCGGCGGTCTCGACTCTGCTGCGGGGGAATCAGGAGGAACACGAAGTCCGCCGACACGAGTTCGAGCCGGTACCTGGCAGGACACCGGTCCCACAGGGAGGTGCCGAGGCCGTGGACCGGCGTGGCCGGTGTGAAGGCGGATCACCGGTTGGCGGCCACCCGCCCGGCGGACCCGCGCGGTCGCGGCGCTAGCGGGCCGGCAGGCGGGTGGGATCGGCGATGATCTGTCGGACGGTCGACCATGCCGCGCCCAGCACCGGTCCGCGCCGGCCCAGGGCGGAGGGCCGTACCGCCTCCGGGGTCCAGGGCCGGACGGTGACCCGGGCGGCGAGTTCGGCGCGTACCGGCGGAAGGAGCCAGTCGGCGAGTTCGGCGTAGGCGCCACCCAGAACGAGGCCGTCCGGGTCGATGAGGTTCACCGCCGAGGCGAGGGCGAGGCCCAGGGCCCGACCGGCGCGGTCCAGGGCGTGCAGGGTCGCCGCGTCCCCCGCGGCTGCACGCTCGGCCAGCAGGGCCACCGGGTCGCCGGCGCCTCCCAGCCCGGCCTCGCGCAGTACGGCCGCTTCACCCGCGTACTGCTCCAGGCAGCCGCGTGCCCCGCAGGGACACGGTGCGCCCTCCGGGTGGACGGGGAGGTGGCCCAGTTCGCCCGCGAAACCGCGGGCGCCCCGGAACAGCTGCCCGCCGATGACCAGTGCGGCGCCGATTCCGGCCTCGGCGGAGACGTGGACGAAGGTCTCGGCGGTGTGTCCCTGGTGCCACTGCTCGGCCAGCGCCCCGAGGTTGGCCTCGTTCTCCGGCTCGGGCACGGCGGCGGGGTCCGGCCAGTGGTCGGCGGGTCGGACGGCCCGCCAGCCGAGGTTGGGGGCGTTCTCGACCAGCCCGCCCGGCGCGTTCGGCACCACCCCCGGCACGGCCAGGACGCGGCCTTCGACACGCAGGCCGAGTGCGGCGGCCTCGGACTCCGCATCGACGCCCAGCGCGGCGGCCTCCGCCAGTACCTGCCCGGCCGGCCGGCCCGCGTTGGCCCGCTCCACCCGACGCCACACCCGGGGTTCACCGCGCAGGTCCACGACGCACGCGGCGAGATGGGTGACGCCGATCTCCAGGCCGAGGCCGGCGGGACCCCGGTCGTTCAGGGCCAGGGCCCGCCCGGGGCGGCCGACGCGTCCGCTGGGCGCGGTCTCCGTCTCGGTCAGCGCGCCGCGGCCGATGAGCTCGTCGACCATGGAGGAGACGGCCGGCCTGGTCAGGCCCGTGCGCCCGGCGACGTCCGCCCGGGAGAGCGGGCCGTGCGCGGCGACCGCGCCGATCACCACCGCGAGGTTCTGCCGACGCATCCCCTGCTGCGAGGCGGGCGCGTCCTCCACGCCCCCGCCCGCCCTGCCGATCCCCGCCATTGAAGCCGACCCTCCTATCGTTCTTCCGGCGACACCTCCTGCAGCGCCCGCGCCCGCCGCAGCGTACTGGTGATCCGTCCGAGCGTCTCGTCGTCCCGGGGTACGGGCTCCAGTACCCGGCCCTCGGCGGTCCGCCAGCGCCGGGCAACGGCGTCGGCCGGCTCACCGGTGAGCAGGGCGGCGGCCTGGGCGGCGGCCCCGAGCGCGACCAGTTCCCGGGCCGCGGGCACCTGGACCGCTCGGCCGGACAGTCGCAGGACGGTCCGCTGCCAGGCCGCGCCGCGGGCTCCGCCGCCGATCAGCAGCAGGGGTTCGTCGGGGGCGGGGTCCTCGCCTCCGACGAGCAGTACGCCGCCCAGCGCCGTGAGCAGGGCGTGGGCGGCGCCGTCGTAGGCGGCCTGGAGCAGCTGTCCCGGTGTGGTGTCGTGGCGCAGACCGTGGACCAGGCCGGAGGCGCCCGGGAGGTCCGGGGTGCGCTCGCCGTCGAGGTAGGGAAGCACCACCACCGTGCCGCCTTCTTCGACTGCCTCGCGGTCGCGGCCGACGAGGGCGGCGAAGCGGTCGACGGCGAGGGCACAATTGAGCGTGCAGGCGAGCGGCAGCCAGCCGCCGAGCGCATCGGCGAAGCCGGCCACGGTTCCGCTCGGGTCGGCGGGCCGCGTCCGGCCGACGGCGTAGACGGTGCCGGAGGTACCGAGGCTCAGCACCGGTCGTCCGGGGGTCAGGCCCAGCCCGAGGGCGGCGGCCATGTTGTCCCCGGTCCCGCTGGCCATCAGCGCGCCCTCGCGCAGGGGCATCCCGGCGCGGACGAGGCCCGCCCGGGCGCCCGGCGGGAGAACCTCCGGCAGCAGCTCGGAGTCGAGTCCGATCCGGGCGAGGACCTCCTGGTCGTAGCCGTCCGGGCCCCACCAGCCGGTTCCCGAGGCGTCACCGCGGTCCGTCACCGCCTCGCCGGTCAGCCGCTCCGTCAGGAAGTCGTGGGGAAGCCGGACCGCGGTGACGCGGTCGGCGGCGGCAGGCTCGTTCGCGCGCAGCCAGGCCCACTTGGCGGAGGTGAAGGCGGCCGTCGGGACGCTGCCGGTGCGGCGGGCGAGCTCTGCCGCGCCGAAGGCGGCTGCGAGTTCGGTGGCCTGCGGGGCGGAGCGGACGTCGTTCCACAGCAGCGCCGGGCGCACCGGCCGGCCGGCCGGGTCGAGGGTGACCAGGCCGTGCTGCTGGCCGGCGATCGAGCATGCGGCGACGCGATCCGCCCAGCCGGTGCCCGCCACGGCCGCGCCGAGCGCCCGCCACCACTCTTCGGGGTCGCTCTCGCGTCCGGCGCCCACGCTGACGGCGTGCGCGGCGCGGCCCTCGCCCAGAACGGCGCCTGTCTCCAGATCGACGGCGAGGGCCTTGGTGGACTGGGTCGAGCTGTCGACGCCGATCACGACACGCTGAGCAGCCATGCGTTCCTCCGGTGGGGTTCCTTCTGGCGTCTCCGCATACTAATTTGTTTTCCGTCATTACAAATAGCCCTCGGCCCGGATCCGGAGCGCCTCATGACCAGCGACCCGCTCGTCCCCACTCCCGCGCACAGGTTCACCTTCGGCCTGTGGACCGTCGGCTGGCAGGGCCGGGACCCCTTCGGCGACGCCACCCGGCCCGCCCTCGACCCGGTCGAGACCGTGGAGCGGCTGGCCGGGCTCGGCGCCTACGGCGTCACGTTCCACGACGACGACCTGATCCCCTTCGCGGCCGGCGACACCGCACGCGAGCAGGCGGTCAAGCGCTTCCGGACCGCACTCGACACGGCCGGGTTGAAGGTGCCGATGGCCACCACCAACCTCTTCACCCACCCGGTCTTCAAGGACGGCGCCTTCACCGCCAACGACCGGGACGTCCGCCGGTACGCGCTGCGCAAGACGATCCGCAACATCGACCTGGCCGTGGAACTCGGCGCCTCGGTCTACGTCGCGTGGGGCGGCCGCGAGGGCGCCGAGTCGGGCGCGGCCAAGGACGTGCGCACCGCCCTCGACCGGCTGAAGGAGGCCTTCGACCTGCTGGGCGAGTACGTCGACAGCCAGGGCTACGACCTGCGCTTCGCGATCGAGCCCAAGCCGAACGAGCCGCGGGGCGACATCCTCCTGCCCACCATCGGCCACGCCCTGGCGTTCATCACCGAGTTGGACCGGCCCGAGCGGGTCGGCCTCAACCCGGAGGTCGGCCACGAGCAGATGGCCGGGCTGAACTTCCCGCACGGCATCGCCCAGGCCCTGTGGCACGGCAAGCTGTTCCACATCGACCTCAACGGCCAGTCCGGCATCAAGTACGACCAGGACCTGCGCTTCGGCGCGGGCGACCTGCGCCAGGCCTTCTGGCTGGTCGACCTGCTGGAGTCGGCCGGCTACGACGGCCCCCGCCACTTCGACTTCAAGCCGCCGCGCACCGAGGATTCCGGCGGGGTCTGGGCCTCGGCGGCCGCCTGCATGCGCAACTACCTGATTCTGGCCGAGCGTTCCCGCGCCTTCCGGTCCGATCCGGAGGTCCAGGCCGCGCTCGCCGCCTCCCGACTGCCCGAACTCGCCCTCCCCACCGCCGAGGACGGCCTGGCCGGTCTCCTCACCGACCGGTCCGCCTTCGACGACTTCGACGTCGAGGCCGCCGCCCGCCGCGGCATGGCCTTCGAACAACTCGACCAGCTCGCCCTCGAACACCTCCTCGGCGCCCGCTGAGCCGGTGATCCAATGAGCCGGGCCGCGGCGTTCCACGGCCCGGCTCCGCACGAGGAATCCGCCGGGAGGCCGAACTGCACCCGGCGCTTGAACGGTGGAGGTCGGGGTGCCCTCGAAGCCCCCGATGTCGTGGCTCCGGAAGCCGGGGCCGGACAGGCCCAGAAAGAGACCGCGGTGACGCCCGGGCGCATCAGCCAGGAGCCTTCGGTGAACTTCATCCTGCGGGGTCCTCCGCCTGCGCACGGTGCGCGGTGATCAGGCCCCGGTACCAGTGGTAGCTGTCCTTGGGCGTCCGGGTCAGGGTGTCGTGGTCGACGTGGACCAGGCCGAAGCGCTGACTGTAGCCGCGCGTCCACTCGAAGTTGTCCAGCAGCGACCAGACGTAGTAGCCGCGCACGTCCACCCCTGCGGAGATGGCGTCGGCGACGGCGGCGAGGTGGTCCGCCAGGTAGTTGATCCGCGCGGTGTCATGGACCCGGCCGTCGAGGCCGACGGTGTCATCCTCAGCGGAGCCGTTCTCGGTGATCCAGACCGGCGGAAGCCGCGGGTAGCGGGCGTGCAGTTCGCGGAGCAACTCTGTGAGCGCGTCCGGGACGACGGGCCATCCCATGGTGGTGTGCCGGCCCCTGTACCGGTCCAGCTCGGTGACGCCGATGTCCACGGCGGTACGCACTTCGGGGTCGGCCTCGCGGTGGGGGGCGGCGGCGAACGTCACGGGACGGTAGAAGTTGACTCCGAGGAAGTCCAGCGGGGCGCCTATCAGTTCAAGGTCGCCCGGCAGTCGCCAGGGGCCGTCGGCGAGGCCGGCCCAGGTCTCGGCCTCGTGCGCGGGGTAGCGGCCCGCTAGGAGCGGCTCGGTCCAGACCTCGTTGTGGAGGACCTTGGCACGGCGCAGGGCCGCCCGGTCCTCGGGGAGGGCGGAGGCCAGATGGATGCGGTCGAGGTTGAGGGCGATCCCCACCTCCTGGGCGCCCGCGGCGCGCAGCTCCCGTACCGCGAGGCCGTGGGCGACCAGCAGGTGGTGTGCGGCCGCCAGCGCGCCGCGGCCCTCCTCGGCACCGGGTGCGTGCCGCCCCTCGGCGTAGCCCACGAAGGCGGAGCAGTACGGCTCGTTGAGGGTGATCCAGCGCTCCACCCGGTCCCCGTAGCGCTCGGCCGCGAGGGCCGCGTACCGCGCGAATGCCTCGGCGGTCTCCCTGACGCGCCAGCCACCGCGGTCCTCCAGGGCTTGGGGCAGATCCCAGTGGTAGAGGGTGACGGCGGGGGCGACTCCGACGGCCAGCAGATCGTCGATCAGGCGGTCGTAGAAGTCCAGGCCCTTGGGGTTGACCGGTCCGGTGCCCCCGGGCAGCAAACGGGGCCAGGCGATCGAGAAGCGGTAGCCGTCGACGCCGAGCCCGCGCAGCAGGGCGATGTCCTCGCCGTAGCGGTGGTAGTGGTCGCAGGCGGTGTCGCCCGTGGCACCGGCGAGCGTACGGCCAGGGGTGTGGCTGAAGGTGTCCCAGATGGACGGGCCGCGGCCGTCCTCTTCGTGGACGCCCTCGATCTGATAGGCGGCGGTCGCGGCACCGAAACGGAACCCGGCTGGCAGTTCCGGGAAGGCCGGGGTGCTCATGGGCGGTACCTCATGGGTCTGTCGGGCTCCTCGGTCTCGGGGGCGTGGCTCAGTGAGTGGAGCGGCCGGGCGCGCGGGCCACCCTCGCGCGGTCTGCCCGGTCCGGTGGTACAGGGCGGTCAGAGCTCCGGTGCCAAGCCGCGCTCGCGCAGCCAGGCCAGTTGGACGGGTGGGTTGGAGCCGCAGCCGCCGCCGTGGTCGCCGAACGGCCACACGGTCATGCCGCGGTCCTCGCCCGCGTACTGATTGCAGGCGGCGTAGACCGTGGAGGGCGGGCAGACCGGGTCCATCAAGCCCACGCTGAACAGCGTCGGCGCGGTGGCGCGCCGGGCGAATTGGACGCCGCCGAAGTGGGCGAGGGTGGCGAACGCCGGCTCCACCAGTGGCGGCTGTGCCGGCTCAGGTACTTGGCGATCTCCTGGTACGGACCTCGCCGCAGATCGCGGCAGCGCGGCGGAAGTGGCACAGGAACGGGACGTCCGGCATGGCCGCCGCCACGCGGTCCCCGGCGGGACCGGCGACGGCGAGCGCCAGACCGCCGCCCTGGCTGGCTCCGGCCACCACGATCCGATGGCCGTCGAGTCCGGGCAGCTCCGCGACCGCGTCCACGGCTCGCACGCAGTCGGTGACCAATCGCCGGTAACAGTAGTTTTCGGGAGAGTCGATGCCCCGGGTCATGAAGCCCTCGACCCACTGCGTGCCGTCACCCACGCCCCGGTCCGGGGTCTCGTGGCCCTGGCCCGGCTGTCGACGACGGGTGGGGCGTAGCCTGCGGCGGACCAGAACAGCTGGTCGGTCGGCAGTCCTCGACCGCCGCTGTAGCCCATGTAGGTGACGACGACCGGTAGCGGTCCGCTCGTGTTGCGCGGGCGCAGCAGCCAGGCGGCCACCGGCTCGCCGTTCCAGCCGGGGAAGCGCACGTCATCGACCTCGACGGTGCTCATCAGGTACTGGGCGGTGACCCGTTCCACCGTGATCGCCGCGTCGTGCGACCGGGCTTCGGCAAGGGTCCGCCGCCAGGAGGCGTCGAAGCCGGCCGGTTCGGACAACTCTGGCCGGCAGCCGATGAGTTCGTCCGCTTCGAGGTCTGTGAGCGGCATGGGGCTTCCTCCGGTCGGCGAGGTGACGAGGTAGCGGAGCTCGGCGGCCACAGGGAGCCTTGCCCCGCAGGTACGGGCACGGGTGTGGAAGGGGTGGCGGCCCGCCCCCCGGACGGGCCGCCGGTCTCGCGGTTGCGGGCCTCGGTCGTCCCGCGGACGCGGTGAAGCTGAAGGCGGCCAGGCGGAAGCCGCCGTGCAGCGTCAGCCGCAGGTCATGGACACCGGCCGGCGGAGCGGCGGGCTCGGCCGCGAGGGCCGCGCCGGATCGGCCTGAGTCACTGCGCCGCCGCTGGTGCGGGTGACGTCGACGATGGTGGGATCCGCGTGGTCGTCGAAGTCGACGGTCAGGGTTCGACGGCTGATGACCACGCGGGGCGCGGGGGCCGTACCGGTCACCGTGAGCCGTGCGTCCCCGGGCGGGCGTCAGCGGTCGAGGGCAGCCTTCCCTACTCGGTCGAGAAGCGGTACACCGTCATCGAGCGGTACTCCTCCCCCGGGCGCAGGTGGGTCGAGGGATGCTCGGGCCGGTTGGGCGAGTCCGGAAAGTGCTGGGTCTCCAGCGCGATGCCCGCGTACGCGAAGTACGGGCGACCGGAGCGGCCGGTCAGCGAGCCGTCGAAGTGGTTTCCGGTGTAGACCTGGAGCCCAGGCTCCGTCGTCAGGCATTCGACGCGGCGGCCGCTGGCAGGGTGGCTCAGGACGGCGGCCCTCCTGAGCCCGGTGCCGTCGAGCACCCAGTTGTGGTCGAAGCCATCGCCGGCCCGGCGGATCTGCGGGTGTTCCTCGGTGATGCGGGCACCGATCGTCCGGGCCTCGCGGAGGTCGAACGGCGTGCCGGTGACGGACTCGGCCGGACCGATCGGTATCAGTTCTGCGTCCACGGGGGTGTAACGGGCGGCCTCGACCCGCAGCAGGTGGCCGAGCACCGTCCCACAGCCCTCGCCGGCCAGGTTGACGTACATGTGGTTGGTGAGGTTGACGACCGTCGGGGCATCCGTGGTCGCGCGGTAAGTGAGGGAGAGTTCGCCGTCGGGGCCGAGCAGGTAGGTGACCTCGGCCGTGAGGGTGCCCGGGAATCCCTGGTCGCCGTCGGGGCTGTCCATGCGGAAACGGACGCCGGCCCGCCTGCCCACGCGGACCGGCACGCCGTCCCAGAGGCGAGTGGAGAAGCCGTCCGGTCCGCCGTGCAGGGTGTGGCCGTCCTGCTGGGTCGCCAGCCGGTGCGTCGTGCCGTTGAGGGGCAGCGTTCCGCCGGCGATCCGGTTGGCGTAGCGGCCGACCGTCGCACCGAAGCAGGCAGCCTCCCCGAACAGGTCCGCTGTGCTCTCGCAGCCCAGGACGACGTTGGCACACCGCCCGTCCCGGTCCGGCGTGTGCAGGGCCTGCAAGCGGGCTCCCAGACTGAGCACCTCCGCCGTCACGCCCTCCGGGGACCCGAACGTCCAGCGGGTGATACGCCGCCCGTCCGGGAGCCCTGCGGCAGTCTCCTGGGTCACCGTCACTTCACCATGGGATACGAGTGCGTCTCGCGACACGCGACTACTCCGTTCAACGCGGCAGGGAGGGGACCGACGCCCGCCGTACGGGCGGGCGTCATCGGCTTGGAAGGGGCGACGCGAGGGCGGCGCCGTTGACGACGTGGCAGGTGGAGGTGCCCATGAGGGCGAGGAGCCGACCGTTCTCCAGGGGCCGCGCGGCCGGTGCGGCCACGTGCGCTTCGACCGTGCCGGCGGCCACCGCGATGCCCCCGGGCAGCCCTGTCCCCTCCGTCGCCCGGACGGTGAGCGAGCCGACCCGGGAGCCGAGCGGGGCGAGGGGGTGCTGCAGACGGGTGCCGGCGAAGTCGCTGAACCCAGGGTGCGGAGCGGTGAGGTACTCCTCGCTCGGGTGACCGCCGTCCTGGAAGATGCCCCTGCATCCGGCCGTGTCAGGCGTTGCGGCTCTCGACGCCGGTGAGCCGCCAGACGATCCAGTCGACCGGCTCGATCCACCGCGCGCAGGCGGCATGGACGGCCGGGTCCTCCTCCAGGACCAGGAGCGCCTTGGCGTACTGCCACTCGGCGGAGATCCTGCCGCGGTAGCGGGAGATCCGCTTCTCTCCGCGGGCGTGGGTGAGGGCGTTGATGCGGTCGGCCTGGTCCTGGGCCGTGTGGTGCTTCCAGAGCTTGGGCCAGGCGTGCGGGTGAGCGGCCCACTCGGTGGTCTCGGCGAGCTCGGTGCCGTCAGCGAGCACCGGCAGGACCGTGCAGGCGGTAAGTCGGTGGCGATGCCGATGACGTACCTGTCCGAGCCCCGGACGGCAGGGATCAAGGTCACATTCTCATCCTTCGCACCGGAAACCGGCATTGTCTCCAGCGGAGTTGAAGGGGAAATCTTTCGTAACTACAGATTGTTAGCGTTAACAATCAGTCCTGTCAAGGGATCGCCGGAGCCCTCGGTTGAATGTGTCCGACGCGGCAGTGAGCGTGGGCCGCAGGGGCGGTCAGCCTCGGGACCGACGATGCCGGCTCAACGGCGGGTGACGGGGCCCGCGCTGCGACGCAGCACCATCTCGGGCGGAATCCGCACGTGAGCACGGGCGTGCGCGACGCCCTCCAGTTCCTCGACGAGCAGTTCCAGGGCCCGGCGGCCGAGCTCGCCGAAGTCCTGCCGCACCGTGGTCAGGGGCGGGGTGAAGTAGGCGGCCTCGGGAATGTCGTCGAAGCCGACCACGCTGATGTCGCCCGGGACCGAGCGGCCGACCTCGTGCAGGGCGCGCAGCAGACCGAGCGCCATGTGGTCGTTGGCGCAGAAGACAGCGGTGACGTCGCCCAGTTCGGCGAGCCGCAAGCCCGCCTGGTAGCCGGCGCGCGCGCTCCAGTCGCCGGGCTCGACACGCGGCACGGGGGCTCCGGCAGCCTCCAGGGCACCGCGCCAGCCCTCCTGGCGGTGCCGGCTCTCCAGCCAGCCGGCCGGGCCGGCCAGGTGGTGCACGGTGCGGTGACCCAGATCGAGCAGGTGCCTGGTGGCCGCTTCGGCGCCGGACCGGTTGTCCACCGAGACCATCGGAACCCGCGACTGGCTGCCCGGTCCGACCGCGACGACCGGCACGGAGCTGGAGAGCTTGGCCACCGCGCTGACGGCGGAGATCTGGGGCGCGATCACGACGACGCCTTCCACACCCTGGTCGCGCAGGCGGTCGACAGCCTCCTGAACCGAGCGGCCGTCCAGGGAGTGCAGACTTGTCACGCTGACGAAATACCCCGCACTGCGCGCAGCCTGTTCGATGCCGTGCAGCATCGAGGCGGGACCGTACAGGGTCGATTCGAAGCTGACCACGCCGAGAGTCTGCGAGCGGCGGGTCACCAGGGCGCGGGCGGCGGAGTTGGGCCGGTAGTCCAGCTC
Organism: Streptomyces sp. NPDC097981; assembly: GCF_040302565.1. Taxonomy (NCBI): domain Bacteria; kingdom Bacillati; phylum Actinomycetota; class Actinomycetes; order Kitasatosporales; family Streptomycetaceae; genus Streptomyces; species Streptomyces sp. NPDC097981. Next base: position 129,033 of record NZ_JBEORW010000008.1, on the reverse strand, counting down.
CCGGATGGCGGCGAGCACCCGCTCCCGGGTCCCGGGCCGCACATGCGGGGCGCCGTTGAGCACACGGGACACCGTCTGGTGGGACACGCCGGCCAATTTGGCCACGTCCGCCATCACGGGGTGGCGCCGCTCGGTCCCGGCACTGTCGTTTCCCACTCGCACTTCCCTCCTCGACTCCGGCTACGGTACGCCACCGGCCGCTGACGAAGGCCGCGTGAGCGTTGGCGGACGAGCGGACGCGGCGGCAGTACCGCGGTGGCCGGACGCCACGGCGTGCGGCTCAGGACCGTGATCGGGTGCTCGCGGACCAACGCCTCACCCAAGGCCGCAGAAGCTGCTCGTGGTCGACGTACCCGTCCGTGCCCGGTGCGCAGGTGCTCCCGACGCGGGGGCTGATCGCCTGCGCCGTTGTTGAAGACTGAACGGTGATCCGACAGACCCTTGACGGCGCACTTGTGAGCGTTAACACTCAGGTATCGCCAGGCCGGAGCCGCTGCGACCCCCGACTTCACACAGCGCGAGAAGACGGATCCCGGCCGGCCCCGCTCGACCGCTTCCGGTCGCCCAGCCGGGTCGCACTGTGCCGGTCGCGGAACATCACTGGAGGAAGTGTGCGGAAGCTTTCAGCGGGCCTCGTCACCTTCGGTCTCACGCTGTCGCTGGCAGCCTGCGGCCAGAGCGCCAACGGAGCGGGCGACGGCGGGGCCGGCGGAGAGGCCAAAGGGGGCCTCATCGGCATTGCGATGCCCACCAAGTCGTCGGAGCGCTGGATCAACGACGGCAACAACATGGTCAAGGAGTTCCAGGCCAAGGGCTACAAGACCGACCTCCAGTACGGCGACAACGTCGTGGAGAACCAGGTCTCCCAGGTGGAGAACATGATCACCAAGGGGGCCAAGCTGCTGGTGATCGCCGCCATCGACGGCTCCTCGCTCACCAACGTGCTGCAGAAGGCCGCCGACGCCCACGTCCCCGTCATCTCCTACGACCGGCTGATCCGCGGCACGAAGAACGTCGACTACTACGCGACCTTCGACAACTACAAGGTCGGCGTCCTCCAGGGAAGTTACATCGTCGACAAGCTCGGCCTCAAGGAGGGCAAGGGCCCCTTCAACATCGAGCTGTTCGCCGGCTCACCGGACGACAACAACGCCGCGTTCTTCTACAACGGCGCGATGAGCGTCCTGGGGCCGTACATCGACGACAAGAAGCTGGTCGTGCAGAGCGGCCAGACCTCCTTGAACCAGATCGCCACTCTGCGCTGGGACGGCGGTCTCGCCCAGTCCCGGATGGACAACCTGCTGAGCAAGTCGTACACCGCCGCCCGCGTCGACGCCGTGCTCTCGCCGTACGACGGCATCTCGATCGGCATCATCTCCTCGCTCAAGGGCGTCGGCTACGGCGCCGGCCGGCCACTTCCCGTCGTCACGGGCCAGGACGGCGAGCTGGCGTCGGTGAAGTCGATCATCGCGGGCGAGCAGACCCAGACCGTCTACAAGGACACCCGCCAACTGGCCAAGGCCGCGGTCCAGATGGGCGACGCACTGCTGACCGGCGGCAAACCCGAGGTCAACGACACCAGTCAGTACGACAACGGCGTCAAGACCGTACCGGCGCAGCTGCTCCAGCCGGTCAGCGTCGACAAGGAGAACTACCGGAAGGTCCTGGTGGACAGCGGCCAGTACACCGCTGACCAGCTCAAGTAGCCCACGGAGCCCGGCCAACGGTCCGGCGACGCCGAACCGGCGGTGCGGCGCCCGGGAAACCGCCCGGCACCGCACCGCCCCGACGATACGGAAGCACAACCATGGCCCGACCCGTTCTCGAGATGCGGTCGATCAGCAAGACGTTCCCCGGCGTCAGGGCTCTCTCCGAGGTCAGCCTGACCGTCGGCACAGGGGAGGTGCACGCCGTCTGCGGTGAGAACGGCGCCGGCAAGTCCACCCTGATGAAGGTACTCAGCGGCGTCCACCCGCACGGCAGCTACGAAGGCGAGATCTGCTTCGAGGGCGAACCCTGCCGGTTCCGGGACATCCGGGCCAGCGAGCAGCGCGGCATCGTCATCATCCACCAGGAACTCGCACTGGTGCCCTACCTGTCCATCGCCGAGAACATCTTCCTCGGCAACGAGCACGCCGCCCGGGGTGTCATCAGCTGGCACCGGACGCTGACGCACGCCGCCGCGCTGATCCGGCAGGTCGGACTCGACGAGAGCCCCCACACCAGGATCGCCGACCTCGGCGTGGGCAAACAGCAGTTGGTCGAGATCGCCAAGGCGCTCGCCAAGAAGGTCAAGCTGCTCATCCTGGACGAGCCGACGGCCGCCCTGAACGACGAGGACAGCCGCAAGCTGCTCGACCTGATCCTCGAACTCAAGGCCCAGGGCATCTCCTGCATCCTCATCTCGCACAAGCTGAACGAGATCGCCCGGGTCGCCGACGCCGTCACCATCCTGCGCGACGGGCGGACCATCGAGACGATCGCGATCGGTTCCGACGGCATCTCCGAGGAGCGGATCATCCGTGGCATGGTCGGCCGCGACCTGGAACACCGCTACCCCGAGCGCGCCCCGCAGATCGGCGAGGTCGCCTTCGAAATCGATGACTGGAGCGTCCAACACCCCATCGACCACCGGCGCAAGGTGGTCGACGGCGCCTCGCTGAACGTCCGTCGAGGCGAGATCGTCGGCGTCGCCAGCCTCATGGGCGCCGGCCGCACCGAGCTGGCCATGAGCGTCTTCGGCCGCTCGTACGGACGGTGGACCGGCGGCCGGGTGCGGCTGCACGGCCGGGAGATCCGCACCCGGACGGTGCCGGAGGCGATCGGGCACGGCATCGCCTACGTGACCGAGGACCGCAAGCAGCTCGGCCTCAACCTGGGCGACGACATCAGCCGGAACATCTCGCTGAGCGCCCTGGGCAAGGTGGCCCGGCGGGGCTGGGTCGACCGGCACGAGGAGGCGCGGATCGCCGAAACGTTCCGGCGGACGATGAACATCAAGGCCCCGTCGGTGTTCGCGGAGACCGGCAAGCTCAGCGGCGGCAACCAGCAGAAGGTCGTCCTCAGCAAGTGGATCTTCGCCGATCCGGAGGTGCTGATCCTCGACGAACCCACCCGGGGCATCGACATCGGTGCCAAGGCGGAGATCTACACCGTCATCGCCGAACTCGCGGCCCAGGGAAAGGCGGTACTCGTCATCTCCTCCGAGCTCCCCGAGCTCCTGGGCCTGTGCGACCGGATCTACACCATGGCCGAAGGCCGGATCACCGGTGAGGTGACCCGCGCCGAGGCCACCCAGGAATCCATCATGCGGCTCATGACCATGAGCGCGGCATACCCCGACAAGCAGGTGTGAGGCATGGCCCAGATCGAGACCACCCCAGAGACCGCGCCCAGCGCCCCGGAAACCGGCCGGCGATCGTCGGCCGGTGCCGTACTGGCCCGGGCGCTGCGCGGCAACCTGCGCGAGTACGGGATGCTGGTCGCGCTGGCGCTGATCGTGCTGCTGTTCCAGTTCTGGACGGACGGCATCCTGCTCCAGCCGCTCAACATCACCAATCTGATCCAGCAGAACGGCTACATCCTCATCCTGGCCATCGGCATGATGATCGTCATCATCGCCGGGCACATCGACCTGTCGGTCGGGTCGCTCGCCGCCTTCGTCGGGGCGGCCGCGGCGGTGATGATGGTCGAACACAAGATGCCGTGGCCCGTGGCGCTGGTGGTCGCGCTGCTGATCGGGGCCCTCGCCGGAGCGTGGCAGGGGTTCTGGATCGCCTACCTCGGGATCCCCTCGTTCATCGTCACGCTGGCCGGCATGCTGCTGTTCCGCGGTGGGACCCAGATCCTCCTGCAGGGCCAGTCCGTGGCGCCGTTCCCCAAGGGCTTCCAGAACATCAGCAGCGGCTTCCTCCCCACGGTCGGCCCGCACACCGATTACCACAACCTCACCCTGCTGCTGGGCGTGTCGGTGCTGGCCGTAGCGATCCTGCAGGAGGTGCGCGGACGACGGCGGGCCGTCTCGTACGGGCTGGAACCGCTCCCGGCCGGGCTGTTCCTGGTGAAGCTCGGCGCGATCACCGCGGCCGTGGTGGCCTTCACGCTGCTGCTGGCCAGCTACCACGGGATGCCGATCGTCCTGCTGATCCTCGGCGCCCTGCTGGTCGCCTTCGGATACGTGATGCGCAACTCGGTCCTCGGCCGGCACACCTACGCCATCGGCGGCAACGAGGCGGCGGCGAGGCTGTCCGGGGTGAAGAGCAAGCGGGTCGTCTTCCTCGCCTTCGTGAACATGGGCGTCCTGGCGGCCCTGGCCGGGCTGGTCTTCGCCGCGCGGCTCAACGCCGGTACGCCGCAGGCCGGCATCAACTTCGAACTGGAGGCCATCGCCGCCGCGTTCATCGGCGGCGCCTCCGCGAGCGGCGGTGTGGGAACCGTCCTCGGTGCGCTCACCGGCGGTCTGGTGCTGGGCGTGCTGAACAACGGCATGTCGCTGGTCGGCGTGGGTACCGACTACCAGCAGGTGATCAAGGGCCTGGTACTGCTGGCGGCCGTCGGCTTCGACGTCTACAACAAGCGCAAGGCCGGAGCCTGACCTCGCCCCTCCTCGGCTCGGCCCGCCACCGCACGAGGAGGGGTGCCTCGCCTACCGTGCCCCGGCCCCGCCCCCTGCGGGCTCCGCCCGCGCGCCGGCGAGACTCGTGTGGTGCAGAAGCACCACCGTTCCCGGCCGGGCAGACCAGCCGGTCCTGGCCGCGCTGGTTCTGGTGGCGGCCGGTGTCGGACTCGTTGATCCGCCGGAGGTGGCTGCCGGCACGGTGAGAGTTCCGCCCATCTCCAGCGTCACCGCCTGCGGAAAGTACCTCGACTGCACGTCGAAGGCGTCCGGCCGGACGTCGATGACGGCCTCCCCGTGCAGCCGCTGCGCGTCGCCGCCGTGAAGCCCGCGGGTGCGCCGAAGTGAAGGTCCGCCCACGGCGCCGGGCCCACCCACCTGTGCAAGACCCATGCCACGTGCGGATGTTCCGGCAGCCGACGGAGTGGACGTGCCTTCACTGCCGGATCTCTGGCAGCTCCACCGGTAAGACCACGAGGCCGGCTTGACGGTACACGGCACGGGGAACGCGATCCGCCCCGGCCGGGGCAGCCTCGCCGCCCGGAGCCGAGGTCCGCTGTCGCAACCGGGGCCGCTCCCCGCACTTCTACGTCCACCTCCGCCTGGGCTCAGGTGGCTCCCGCAACGTTCCGATGGTCCAGGACGCCGGCCCCGGTCTCGCCTCGCTCACCGCCCAGTTGCAGCAGGCGTTGCCCGGCTGCCCCGCCGAACACCGCGGCACGGGCCGCTGCCGAGCTGTGCGCCGCTCGGTGGCGGGTCCGGCGGCAACCTTTTCGCATCCTGCGGCGACCAGGCAGTGCACCTCGACTCGAATCTTCGAACGGACGGACATGCAGACTGCACGGCAGGCGGCGCGGCAGCGCAGGCGGAGACACAGGCTGATGAGGGGAACGGCGGTGATGCTGACCGCCGCGGGCGCCCTCTTCTGCCTGGTGACAGCCATGCTCCCCGGCCCCAAGGACGAGGCCGGGGCCCGGGCCCGGGCCGACATGGCGGTCCCCGCCGCCACCCTGGCGGGAGCCACGCCCTCGGCCCCGACGAGCCCCGCGCCCCCGGCGGACGGCTCGCATGGCGCGGCAACCCCGACGGCGGCCCTCGGGGCGACCACCGCGGCGACGCCCCGGCCTTCGGCGAAGAAGACCCCACCGGCGGCGTCCACCCCGGCAGCGTCGGCAGGACGCATCCAGCCCGGGACCACGTACAAGGGCATTGCCACCGCCTACGCTGCCGGCGACGGCGACGGCGCCTGTCTGTTCGGCCCGAGCGACGACCTCATGATCGCGGCGATGAACACCACCGACTACGAGTCGTCCGGGGCGTGCGGCGCGTACGTACGCGTACGCGCCGCGAGCGGCGCCTCGATCACGGTCCGGATCACCAACGAATGCCCACTGCCCTGCACACCCGGACAACTGGACCTCAGCGAACAGGCTTTCGCGAAACTGGCCGATCCCAAGCTCGGCCGTATCCCGATCACCTGGAGCCTGCTGAGCCCCCACACGTCCGGCACGCTCTCCATCCGGTACAAGACCGGCTCAAGCCCTCACTGGTGCGGCATCCAGGTGATCGACCACCGGAATCCGGTCGCACGACTGGAGGTACGCACCGCCACGGGCTGGCGGAGGCTGCCCCGTACCGGCTACAACTACTTCCTCTCCGCCGACGGCAGCGGGTGCGGCAGCGCGATGAGGATCACCGACATCTACGGAGAGCAGCTGACGGTCGACGGGACCGCGCTGCTGCCGAACGTCGCACAACCGACCCGGGTCCAGTTCGCCCCGCACTGAAACCGCACCGCGGCCGGGTGAGCGGACCCGGGGTGCGGCGCATCGGGGCGTGTGGATCGACCGGGCGCTGGTACGCTGCCGACCGGATGTTAACGCACACATTTTCGGAGGGGGTGACCGGCGGACATGGTCCTCGATGACGCGTCCGCGGAGTTCCACGACTTCTTCGAACGCCACTACGCCGAACTCGCCCGGTTCGCCCATCTCCTGACCGGCGAGACGGACGGTGCCGACGATCTGGCCGCGGACGCCCTGATCGCACTGTGGCAGCGCTGGGACCGGATGCGCCAGGCCGAGCACCCGCTCGCCTACGCACGTGGCGTGGTCGCCAACCTGGCGCGGTCACGCATCCGCAGCGCGGTTCGCGAGCGCCGCCGGATCGCCCTGTTCTGGTCCCGCGGTGCGGAGTCGTCGGGCGGCCCGGACGTGGCCGCCGTGGTGGACGTGCGTACTGCTCTCGCCCGGTTGCCGTTCCGGAAGCGGACGTGCGTGGTCCTGCGGCATGCCTTCGACCTGTCGGAGAAGGACACCGCTCTGGCGCTCGGAATATCGGTCGGTACGGTGAAGAGCCAGACCTCGAAGGGGATGGCCGAACTGGAACGGATGCTGGGCAGTACGGGAGCAGCCGGGGAACTGTTGACGGGGAGGAGGAGCCGTTGAACGAGGAGCTCACCGGGCGGCTGCGCACAGCCGCCGAGGCCCACCAGCCCGACCGCGCCCGGATCCTGGCACGCGTGGAACGCGGCATGTCCGGCGCGCCCGACCGCCACCGCGAGTCGTCCGGCGCGAGGCCCTGGCCCAGGGTGGCGCTCGCCTCCCTCGCCGCGGCCGGCATTCTGGCGGGCGGTGGTTTCGCCGTCGCCGCCATCGTCCACTCCCCGCCTGCCCGGCCGGACATCTCGGCCACCCCCGCCGCGCCAACCGCGCCATCCGCGTCGCCATCCGCGCCCTGGACTCCCCACGCGACGCCGTCGGCGCCCACCACCGGCGGCCCGGCAGCGCCGGACCGCTCCTCCTCGACGAGCCCCAGCCCGGAGCCGTCAGGGGGCACGGGCTCGGCCCGGCCCGGCAACGCGCACGTCCAGGACGGGCCTCTGTGGTCGGCCGGCTCCTTGGACGCGGGCAGCAACCCCTACTGGGCGCAGAGCGACATCACCCTCAGGACCACCCAGCCGCTCACCGCACTCACCTTGGAACTGCGCATCACGCAGACCGGCGGAGTGCAGAGCACCGGCAGCTGGCGGACGCTGCCCGCCGACGACTTCACCGTCACCGTGCAGCATGAAGGCGGAGCCGTGGTCTACCGCTGGATCCTCAAGCCGGGCCGTACGGTCCCGGCCGGACAGCACGTCTTCGCCGGCCAGTACAACCACGCCGCCGGCAAGCGCGAGACCGAACACGACGGCTACCGCGTCGACGCAACCGGTCCGCGCGGCGCCCTCTCGGTCTGGGGCGGCTTCACCCCGGCACGATGAGGCCATGCCCGTAGCCTGGTCGACGTGCTGGTCGCCGTTGATCCGGACCCAGGTGGCGCCGCCGTCGGTGGAACGGAACAGCCCGGTGACGCTTCCCGCTGGTGTTGGTGAACAGCGGTCCGGAGAAAGCCTTGGAGGGGTCCCCGGTCGGGTCCTCGTGCCGGAAGCCGCTGACATCGCCGAGAGCGCTGATGAGGGGGAGACCGGGGCTTGATCAGTCCGAGAGTCGCTGACTCCTGGAAACCCTTGCCGGGACGGTCCAGCGGGTCGGCCGCCCGCTGTCCGCCGCGGCGCGTCCTTGCTGCCCCGTATCCCCGGTCCGGTGCCGTACAGCACGTGCCCGGAGTCGAAGGGGTCGACGGCCGGCGTGCCCGTCCAGTGGCCGATGCCGGAGCCGGACGAGCAGGCTCCTGCCGCGGCGCGGCGCGGAAAGGGGCTTCGCGTGTTCGGCGTCCGCGCCGGCCACGGTGGCGACGGTACGCGTGCGGGAGTGCGTGAAGCTGTACAACGAACTCGTCCCTCCGTGCCGGGACCGCACCCGAAAGGCTCCGACCCTGAACTCCTCCCTCGCAGAAGCACTGTCCGTCGTCCTCCTCCTCACCGTCCTGGCCTGCGCGGTGATCAGGCCCTGGGGCTGGCCCGAGGCGGTCGTGGCGGTCCCCGCCGCCGGAATGGTCATCGCCACGGGAGCGATCTCCCTCGACCACGCCGCGGCCGAGACCGCCAGGCTGGGCCCGGTGATCGGCTTCCTCGCGGCCGTCCTGGTCCTGGCCCAGTTGTGCGACGACGAGGGCCTCTTCCACGCCTGCGGCGCCTGGATGGCGCGCCGGGCGGACGGCCGGCCCCGCCGCCTGCTGGTCCTCGTGTTCGTGATGGCCTCCCTCATCACCGCGGTCCTCAGCCTCGACGCCACGGTGGTACTGCTGACTCCGGTGGTCTTCGCCACCGCTGCCCGGCTGGGCGCCCGTGCCAAGCCGCACGTGTACGCCTGCACCCACCTGTCGAACACGGCCTCGCTGCTGCTGCCGGTGTCCAACCTGACCAACCTGCTGGCATTCGCCGCCAGCGGCCTGACCTTCACCCGGTTCGCCGCGTTGATGGCGCTGCCCTGGCTGGCCGCCATCGGGGCCGAGTACGTAGTGATCCGGCGCTTCTTCGCCACCGACCTGGACGCGGGCGCCGACGCCCCGCCCGCCGCCGAGCCGCCCGAACTTCCGCTGTTCGCCCTGCTCACGGTGGCGGGCACCCTGGCGGGCTTCATGCTGGCCTCGGTGCTGGGCATCGACCCTGCCTGGGCAGCGGCCGCGGGTTCGGCCGTCCTCGCGGCCCGCGCCCTGGCCCGGCGGCGCACCACCCCCGTGGCGATCGTGCGGGCCGCGGCCCTGCCGTTCTGCGTCTTCGTGCTGGCGCTGGGCGTCGTGGTCCGGGCGGTGGTGGACAACGGCCTCGCGGACGCACTGGGCCGCGTGATCCCGGCCGGCTCCGGCCTGGCACCCCTCCTCGCCGTCGCAGCACTGGCGGCCGTACTCGCGAACATCATCAACAACCTGCCCGCCGTCCTGGTGCTGCTGCCGCTGACCGCCCCCACCGGCCCGGGCGCGGTCCTGGCCGTGCTCCTAGGCGTGAACATCGGCCCGAACCTCACCTACGCCGGCTCCCTGGCCACGCTGCTGTGGCGGCGTGTCGTGCGCGAACACGGCACTGACGTGGAACTGGGAGAGTTCACCCGGCTCGGCCTGCTGGCCACGCCGGCCGCCCTGCTGCTCTCGGTGGTGGCACTGTGGGTGTCACTCCACACGATCGGAGGCTGAACACGGTGACCGTCATCGTCTGGATCGTCGAGGGCACCTGGCACGCCTGCGTCGACGCCGCGCGCGCCCACGCGCCCCAGGGTGCCGACGTGGTGCTGCTGCACGTGGCCGGCCCCGAGGTGCCGGGCGCCGCGCACGGCGCCTACGCCGGGCTGCTGGGCCGCGCACGCCCCGACCGCGACCCCGGCACACGGGTGGAGCACCTGGCCGCCGCGGCGGGCGAACGGCTCCTGGCCGGTGCGGCCGAGAGGCTGGGGCGCCCGTGCACCCGGAAGGAACGCTCGGGCCGTGTCGAACGCGAGGTCGTGGCCGCCGCCGAAGGCGCTGACCTGCTCATCCTCGCCCGCGACGGCGACCGCACCCACCTCGGACCACGCAGTCTCGGCCCCAGAAGCCGTTTCGTCGTCGACCACGCCCCGTGCCCGGTCCTGCTGGTCTGGCCGGAGACAGCGCCGGGCACGGCCACCATCCCGCCACCGCCTCCCCACCCTCCGTACCACCGCTAGCCACGGCCGGAACCGAGGGTCCGGCGGCGTCGGCAGCGCTCACCGGCCGACGGGCACGGAGCCGGGCATTCCCCCGGCTCATCCACCCCGTCGGGGAACCGGTCCGGTGCGGACCCGGCGCCCACGGACGCCCGGGCGGCGGCCGTCCCGTCAGGCCCCAGCCGCGCCGGTTCCCGCGATCACCTCGGGCCGCAGCAGCGCGGCGAGCCTCTCGGCCGGGAGCAGGCCCCTCTCCAGGACGAGCTCGGCCACACCCCGGCCACTGGCGAGGGCCTCCTTGGCGATGTCAGTGGCGGCCGTGTACCCGATGTGCGGGTTCAGTGCGGTCACCAGGCCGATGGAGTTCTCGACGGTCGTGCGCAGCATCTCGGTGTTGGCGGTGATGCCGGCCACGCAGCGCTCCGCGAGGGTGAGGCAGGCCGCGCGCAGGTGCGTGATGGACTCCGACAGCGAGTGCAGGATGACCGGCTCGAAGGCGTTGAGCTGGAGCTGCCCCGCCTCGGCGGCCATGGTGATGGTGACGTCGTTGCCGATCACCTCGAAGGCGACCTGGTTGACGACCTCGGGGATCACCGGGTTGACCTTGCCGGGCATGATGCTCGAACCCGCCTGTACCGGCGGCAGGTTGATCTCGCCGAGGCCCGCGCGCGGTCCGGAGGACAGCAGGCGCAGGTCGTTGCAGGTCTTGGACAGCTTGACGGCGATGCGCTTGAGCACGCCGGACATCTGGACGAACGCGCCGCAGTCCTGGGTGGCTTCGACCAGGTTGGCCGCGGTGACCAGCGGCATCCCGGTGATGTCGGCGAGGTGGCGGCGGGCCGATTCCGCGTATCCGGCGGGGGCGTTGAGGCCCGTGCCGATCGCGGTCGCGCCGAGGTTGATCTCGTGGATCAGCTCGAGGGCCTCCGCGAGCCGGCTACGGTCCTCGTCGAGCATGACGGCGAAGGCGGAGAACTCCTGCCCGAGCGTCATCGGCACGGCGTCCTGCAGCTGGGTGCGGCCCATCTTCAGGACGTCGCGGAAGTCGAGGGCCTTGCGGGCGAAGGCCTCCTGGAGGACGGCCATGGCGTCGAGCAGGCCGTGCACCGCAGAGACGGTCGCGATCCGGACGGCGGTGGGGTAGACGTCGTTGGTGGACTGACCGAGGTTGACGTCCTCGTTGGGGTGCAGGTGCCGGTACTCTCCCCTGGCGTGGCCCAGCAGCTCCAACGCCCGGTTGGCGACGACCTCGTTGGCGTTCATGTTGGTCGAGGTGCCGGCGCCGCCCTGGATGACGTCGACGACGAACTGGTCGTGCAGCTTGCCGCCGCGGATCTCCTGGCAGGCGGTGACGATCGCGGCGGCCTTCGCGGGCTCCAGCAGGCCGAGTTCCTCGTTGGCGAGGGCGGCGGCCTCCTTCACGGCGGCGAGGGCGTCGACCAGGTGCGGGTAGGCAGAGATGGGTGTGCCCGTGATGGGGAAGTTCTCCGTGGCGCGCAGGGTGTGGACGCCCCAGTAGGCGTCCACGGGGACCTCGCGGTCTCCGAGCAGGTCGTGTTCGCTGCGGGTGGCGGCGGTCATGGTCGTGCGGTCCTCTTTTGGAGTGGGTGGGGTCAGGGGTCTGGAGCTGGTCAGGTCAGGTGGGGACGGGCACGGAGCTCGGGTCCAGCGTCGCCACCGGCCGGATGCGGCCGACCGGCCGGCCGGCGCCCGTCATCGGCTCGCCCGCGAAACCGGCGAGCAGCCGGGGGTCGACCCCGGCAAGGGCGAGGGCGGCGGCCGCCACCGGGATGCGCGCCCGGTCCGCCCCGTCGGCGATCTTCACTGCGATGGCCCGGCCGTCGGGCAGTGCGGCGACCTGGACGCCCTCGAAGCCGTCCTTGGCCAGCAGCCCGGGCACGGCGCGCATCAGTTCGGCCGTGTCACGCCCGGTGCCCGAGGCCATCTCCGGGTGGACGCGCAGCGCGTCCGCGACCCGGCGCTCGGCGGTGTCCGGAGCGGCCGTGGCGATCCTGGCGGTGGCGCGGGCGAGGCCGTGCAGGGACACCGAGAACAGTGGGGATCCGCAGCCGTCGACGGTGACGTTCGCGATGCGCTGGCCGGTGAGTTCCTCCACGGCCTCGGAGATCGCCCTCTGGAGCGGGTGGGCCGGGTCGAGGTAGGTCTCCAGGGGCCAGCCGGACAGCTTGCACAGGTACAGCATCGCCGCGTGTTTGCCGGAGCAGTTCTGGGCGAGCGGGGAGGGCCCGCGGCCCTCCCGCACCCAGGTGTCCCGTACCCGCGGGGCGTACGGCAGGTCAGGAACGTTGCGCAGGTCGTCCTCGGTGACGCCGGCCAGTTCGAGGATCAGCCGGGTGCCGGTGAGGTGGCGCTCCTCCCCGGAGTGGCTGCCCATCGCGAGGGAGAGGAGGGCGCCGTCGAGGGGCAGCCCGGCCCGCACCATCGCGACGGCCTGGACGGGCTTGAGCGCTGAGCGCGGGTAGCAGGCGGCCTCGATGTCGCCGATGCTCGACCGGACACCGCCGTCGCGGTCGAGGACGACGACGGAGCCGTAGTGGATTCCCTCGACCACGCCACCCCGGGTGACGTGGGCGACCGGTGCGTGTCGGGGTTCGCGGATCGCAGGGGCGTCCGCGAGGAGACTGCTGCGCATCACTGCCTCGTTCGGTGGTGGGTTCTTCGGACCGGTGGCAGGCGGCGGGCCCGGCCCTGGGGGGGTGGGCGGGGTCGGCCTCCGGCTCAGCCGTCGTTGGTGGCGGCGGCCTGCGCCACGCGGCCGCGGACCGCGTACCAGCCGGCGACCAGCGCCGCGGCGATCAGCGGCACGCAGAGCACGGTGGTGCGTGCGGCCCCTCCGTCGGCGTACATGAGGACCAGGACGGAGGCGAGGAAGGCCAGCGTCACGAGTTCGGTCCAGGGAGAGCCGGGCAGGCGGTAGGCGGGGCGGGGCAGTTCGCCGTCACGGGTCTTGCGCCAGAAGAGGAGGTGGCAAACCATGATCATGCCCCAGGTGGCGAGGATGCCGATGGCCGCGAGGTTGAGCACGATCTCGAACGCGGCCGCCGGGACCACGAAGTTGAGCCCGACGCCGAGGACGCACATGCCGCTGGTGAGCAGGATGCCGCCGTAGGGCACCTGGGTGCGGCTCAGCCGGGCGGTGAAGCGCGGGGCGGAGCCGTTGACGGCCATCGAGCGAAGGATGCGGCCGGTGGAGTAGAGGCCGGAGTTGAGCGAGGACATGGCCGCGGTGAGGACGACCAGGTTCATCACGTCGCCGGCCGCCGGAACGCCGATGTGGGAGAGCACGGTCACGAACGGGCTCTGGCCGGCGCTGTAGCTGTTCCAGGGCATCAGCATCGACAGCAGGACGACCGAGCCGACGTAGAAGAGGCCCACCCGCCACATGATCGAGTTGATCGCCTTGGGCATGATCTCCTCGGGGTTCTCGGTCTCACCGGCCGTGACGCCGACCAGCTCGACGGAGGCGTAGGCGAAGACGACGCCCTGGATGATCAGCAGCATGGGAAGCAGGCCGTTGGGGAAGATCCCGCCGTTGCCGGTGATCAGGGCCGGCCCCGGGACGGCGCCGTCGACGGGGTGCCGGGTGGCCAGGAGGAAGATTCCGATCCCCATGAAGACGACCAGGGCACTGACCTTGACGATGGCGAACCAGAACTCCAGTTCGCCGAAGATCCGCACCGAGATGAGGTTCACGGTGAGGACCACGGCCAGGGCTATGAGGGCGATCACCCACTGGGGGACATCGGAGAACAGGTGCCAGTAGTGGGTGTACGTGGCGACGGCGGTGATGTCGGCGATGCCGGTGGTCGCCCAGTTGAGGAAGTACATCCAGCCCGCGGTGTACGCACCCTTCTCCCCGAGGAACTCCCGGGCGTAGGAGACGAAGGCGCCGGAGGACGGCCGGTACAGGACGAGCTCGCCGAGCGCGCGCACGACGAGGAACGCGAAGATCCCGCAGACGGCGTAGGCGATGAACAGCGAGGGCCCGGCGTCGGCGAGGCGTCCGCCCGCGCCGAGGAAGAGCCCGGTGCCTATCGCACCTCCGATGGCGATCATATTGACGTGCCGGGGTTTCAAGGACTTGCTGTAGCCGGTGTCCCCGGCGTCGACGTGACGGGTCGTGGGGCGCTTCTCGTCTTTGAGGAACTGCTCGCTCACGCCTCGGGGCTGCCTTCCGTAGGGGCGGTTGTGCGCTGGGGGCGCACGATGTCGGTGAGGGTCGTCTCGACCCGGAGCAGGTGGTGGGACATGGCCTCCACCGCGTCGTGCTCGCTGCCGTCGGCCAGCGCCTCCAGGATCGCCCGGTGCTCGCAGTTGGACTGCTCGCGCCGGCCGCCCAGTTCGTTGAGGAAGGTCGACTGACGCGCCAGTGCGTCGCGGATCTCCTCGATGACGCGGCGGAATACGGGGTTGCGGGAGGCCTCGGCCACCGCCAGGTGGAAGACGGTGTCCATCGCCACCCACGCGGTGGTGTCGGTCTCCTGCTCCATCCGGTCCAGCAGATGGCTCAGATGGTCCAGGTCCTCGGGGGTGCGGCGCAGTGCGGCGTACCCGGCGACCGGGATCTCGACGTGCCGGCGCACCTCCAACAAGTCGCTGGCGGCGTAGTCGCCGAAGGTGGGGTCCTCGACCGTGTTGGCCAGGACGAACGTGCCCTTGCCGGTCTTGGAGACGGTCAGGCCCATCGCCTGCAGGGCCCTGAGAGCTTCCCGCAGCACAGGCCGGCTGACCTCCAGGGTCCGGCACAACTCCGCTTCGGAGGGAAGCTTGTCACCCACTGCGTACTCACCGCGCTCGATGGCGCTGCGCAGGTGGCCGAAGACCGCTTCCATCGCGCTGACGCGCCGCGGCCCCGAGCCACCTGTCTGGCTGTCTGACAGGTTCACGCTGCGATCCTGAGGCCTGCGCCAGAAGGTGTCAAGACATCCGTGCCGGGAAAGCCCGGCCCCGCGAACTTCGCACCATGCGCGCCTTCCGTCCGGCGACCAGAACCGTCGGACCGGCGTTCGCCGTGGAAGCGGCAGGAGCCGGCTGGACCGTGCACCACCCGCGCAATCGACACCCCGCGCGGCGCACGGCTCCACCCCCATCGGCACGCCGGCCCGCGCGCCGCCTGGCTCGTGGAGGCCATGCGCAATACGGCCAAACTTGGTGCCGGTCGGACGCGCGTAGACCTCACCGCCACGTCAGGATCTCCGGCAGGATCGACCACCGGTCACAATGGCTGAAAGTTAAACTATCCTGTGGCGTGCGCACTACGTTTGCGGCGAATCCATCGAGAGGAAACCCCTCATGACCGCCGCCGACAGCACGCCGAGAACGGCCCGCGTCCTCCCCGGCTACCGCCCCGACGACGCCTTCATGGCCGTGGAGCTGGACCCGCCTCCGGCCGAGTACGTATGGCACGACGAACACGCCGAGCAGCAGGAACAGCGCTACGGCCCGGGAGCGGGCTACCGCCAGTGGCTGGCAGTGGACGCGCGCGACGGCGCCGTCTGGTTCGGCGACACCGACTGGCGGACCCCGGCTGAGGACCTCGCCGGCCAGCTCCCCGGCCTTCCCCGCGAGGCGCTCGGCGACGGCACCGTCCCGGCTCCTGGAATCGTGGTGCAGCTGCTGGACCACCTCACCCATGACGAACTGCGCGGCTGCTCCTGGCGCTTCTTCACCGCCGAAGAGCTGCACGAACTCGCGCTGCGCATCCTGCCCGGCGTGCAGCGGCTCGTGGACTCGTTCCACCGGATCGGGCCGGACGGTGAACTGGAATGGTCGGCTGAGGCCGCCACCGCCTGGGACGACATCGCACGGGCCGCGACCCACCCCTTCGATCCCTCCGGAAGGCTCATCTCGCCCAGGCTGCGCACGACACCGACCCCTGCCTGGCGCGTAGAGGTCGCCGCGTTCCTCGCCATGAACCCCGACCTGTGCGACCCCTCCTGGGCAGTGGCCACGGACGCGGAACTCGACGCTTACGCCGACTACCGTCCTGACACCGGCTATGGCGGTGTACCGGGGCGGATGTGCCGCGCCGGCGACCGCCGGCTCGAGGACGGTTTCACTTTCTACGGCCACCGTGCCGCCCTGTACTCCTACCGAGCCCAGGCGTGCGGCGACCGTACGCCGACGGACGCCCGCGTCTGGCTGGAGATGACAGAGGCGGGCAGAGGCACCTGGGAGGCGGCCAAGCCCCTCGGTGCCACGCTCGCCGACGTGTCCGACTGCGTGCTGGCGGGTCTGGCCGAGGGATTCCAGAACGCCGCGCACGAGGAGGGGCTGGTCCTGACAGGCCTGAACTCCTACCTGCAGCGGCTGCGCGCCGAGGAACGCTCCGCCGTCGATCTGCAGCTCGTCCGCGAAGCCGAGGAAGTCGAACGCCTTGAGAACATGCTCAAGGACTTCCGCGCCGCACGGAACCGCACCGTGACACGGATCCTGGCCTGGTCCGACGGGCGGAGCGACGCGGAGATAGCCCGTCTGGCGTCCATGCCAGACGACCACGTGAGCGGCTGGCGGGCCCGCCTGACCGACGAAGAGACCATCGCCGCGCCCGGATCGTGAATCCCTTGCGCGGCAAGGACCACGGCGCCGACCCACGCTCTCACCCGCCCGCGCAGGAACACGCCTTCGCGACGCCCGGTACGTCC
The DNA here is from genome assembly GCF_040302565.1 of Streptomyces sp. NPDC097981. Lineage (NCBI taxonomy): Bacteria > Bacillati > Actinomycetota > Actinomycetes > Kitasatosporales > Streptomycetaceae > Streptomyces > Streptomyces sp. NPDC097981. The sequence continues at coordinate 112,195 of NZ_JBEORW010000008.1, read as the reverse complement.
GAGAGGTACGGGCTCGATCGCAGTCGCGTCCAGGGCGGCGGGGGACTTGCTGGGCCACGGCTGCCACCACGACCTCTTGCCGGCGATGACACGTGACGCGCCGACCGCCCAAATCCAACTACTCGTCGGCAAAGTCAGCAAAAGGTCGGCATCCGTCCAGCCGAAGCTGACTACGGCCTGCTGCGCATGTGACTCGCCTACCGCCTCCAGAGGTTGTCGCACCCTGCCTGGCGCACGCTCCCGCCGAACCGGAAACGGAAGGCTGGGCGCGAGTTCCGCACCCAGCGAATCCCTGAACGAACTGGCAGTTCAGCGCACCCGACCCCGCAGCTTCAGATGCGTTGGCGGCAGCGCCGGGGCAGGAAGCGGAGGGCCGTCGTAGCCCTTCACCTCGCCGAATCGCGTCCCGTTCATCCAGTCTTCTCGGGCCTGCGCGATGTCATCGTGTGACCGTCCGATCCAGTTCCAGAACCATTGGATCGACGGACGTTTCCGCAGGTCAGAGCATTACTTATCCCGCAAAGTCAGCAAAAGTCAGCATTGCATCTCAAGCGAACGGGCCGGCTGACCCGCCCGCTCGTGCTGGCGACAAGGACCTGCGCTGCTGCGTCGAGAGCTCGCGGGATGTCGCACAAACCGGCGGTGCCGTCGGTACGGCCGAAGCGGCCGAACCAGTACCGGGAGTCAGGCCGCGACGAGCTTCTTCTCGCGGTCCGGCGTCTTGACCTTGGGCTTCTTGTTCGGCAGCGAGAGCCGGAAGACCTTGCGCCACGCGGAGAACACCTGCTTGGGCAGCGGCCCGGTGACGTACTCCAGCTCGTACTTCTCGAACAAGGCGCGCACCTTCACCGCGACCTCGGCGTACCGGTTGCTCGGCAGGTCCGGGAACAGGTGGTGCTCGATCTGGTGCGACAGGTTGCCGGTCATGAAGTGCATGGCCTTGCTGCCGCTGATGTTCGCCGAGCCCATCATCTGGCGCAGGTACCACTGGCCGCGCGTCTCGCCCTTGATCGACCGGCGCTCGAAGACCTGCACGCCCTCGGGGAAGTGCCCGCACATGATCACCGAGTGGGTCCAGATGTTGCGGACCAGGTTCGCGGTGAACGTGGCGGCGAGCGTGGTGAGGAACGACGGGCCCGAAAGGAGCGGGTGGAGCACGTAGTCCTTGAGCACCTGCTTGCGGATCTTGCGGCCCACGGCCCTGGCCCGCGCGCGGAACTCCGGGTTCTTGCGGCGGTGCTTGTGCAGGTTCTTGCCGAGTTCCAGGTCGTAGGCGGCGATGCCGTACTCGAAGAAGCAGGCGTTGATGAAGTTCCACAGCGGCTGGCCGAGGTGGAACGGGTGCCACTTCTGGTCCTCGTCGACGCGCATGATGCCGTAGCCGAGGTCGTTGTCCTTGCCGATCACGTTGGTGTACGTGTGGTGCAGCTCGTTGTGCGAGTGCTTCCACTGGTCGGCCGGCGAGACGTGGTCCCAGTCCCAGGTGGTGGAGTGGATCTTCGGGTCCCGCATCCAGTCCCACTGGCCGTGCAGGACGTTGTGGCCGATCTCCATGTTCTCCATGATCTTCGCCACGGACAGGCCGGCGGTGCCGACCACCCACGCGGGCGGGAAGATCGAGAACAGCAGTACGCCCCTGCTGACCAGCTCGAGTTTGCGCTGCGCCGAGATGACCTTGCGGATGTAGGCGGCGTCCTTCTCGCCTCGGCTGGCGATCACCTCTTCGCGGATCGCGTCCAGCTCGCGGCCGAGCTCCTCGATCTGCTCCGCGGTCAGGTGGGCGGTGGGGTCGATGGCGGTCAAGGTGCTCCTACCGTTCGATGTCGCAGGGGCCCGCCGCGGCGGACACGCAGGTCTGGATGAGGACGCCCGGCCCGGCCTCGGTGATCTCGCCGGTGCGCAGGTCGCGGACGGCGCCCGCCGTGAGCGGCGTGACGCAGCCGAAGCAGATGCCCATGCGGCACCCGGACGGCATGAGCACGCCGGCCTCCTCGCCGATGTCCAGCAACGGCGTGGCGCCGTCCGCGTCGACGGTCTTGCCGGTGGTACCGAACGTGACCTCGCCACCGTCGCCGGTGACGACGACGGCGGGGCGGAAGCGTTCGGTGTGCAGGCGCTCTGGGACGCCGTGCTCGGTCCAGTGGTCCTCGGCGGCGTCGAGCAGGCCCGCGGGCCCGCACGCCCAGGTCTCGCGCTCGGCCCAGTCGGGGACGAGTTCGCCCAGACGGGCGATGTCGAGCATGCCGTCCGTGTCGGTGTGCAGCTCGGTGAGACGCAGCTTCTTGTCCGCGACCAGGTCGTGCAGGTCGTTGCGGAAGATCACGTCGTGCGGCTGCGGTGCGGAGTGGACCATGACGACGTCGTCGAACTCGATGTCGCGCAGCATGCCCATCACCGGCGTGATGCCGCTGCCGGCCGTCAGGTAGAGCACCTTGGCGGGCTTGGCCTCCGGCAGCACGAAGTCACCGGTCGCCTGGTCGAGCTGGATCAGCGTGCCCGGTTGCGCCCTGCGGACCAGGTGGTTGCTGACCTTGCCGTCCGGGATCGCCTTCACGGTGATCGTGATCCGGCCGTCCCGGCGGTTCGTCGGCGAGGTGACCGAGTAGGCACGCCACAGGCGCACCCCGTCGACGTCGACCCCGATCCGCACGTACTGACCGGCCGTGTGGCCGCGCCAGCCCCGTCCCGGCCTGATCACGATGGTCGCGGCGTCACCCGTCTCGGGGTGTACGGCCTCGATGCGCCCCCGCAGGTCGCCGCCCGCGCGCAGCGGGCTGACCAGGTCGAGGTAGTCCGACGGCAGCAGGGGCGTCGTGACCATCTCCAGCAGTTTCCACGCCCTACTGCGGAGGGCTGCACTCGTCATGACCCCAGCTTGATGTGCTTCAGGGGGTAAAGTCCTGTCCGCAGGACGTGAATCTGATCGGTTGAATTGTTCGCAGGGAACAAGAACGTGAGCCATGCAGTCCGGAGGGCCAGCGAACTGGTCCTGGATGAGACGACGGTCACCGCGCTTCGGGCCGCGCTCAGGACCACCGCCGACGAGGTCGTCCAGGCGATCATCGACGAGGTCCCGCCCTACGCCAACGCCCTTTCGGGCCGCATGGGCGTCACCATCCGCCGAGCCGTCCGCACCGCCCTGAGCCTCTACCTCGACCTCGCGAGCGGGAACGCCACGGGCGTCGACGCCGGCGAAGCGGCCTACGAGCTGGGCCGCGGCGAGGTCCGCGACGGCCGTTCGATGGACGCCTTGCTCAGCGCCTACCGGGTCGGCGCCCGCGTGGCCTGGCGAGGCCTGGCCGCAGGTGCCGTACCCGCTGGTCTGCCCGCCGCCGAGGTCGCCAAGTTCGCCGAGCTGACCTTCGCCTACATCGACGAGCTCTCCGCCGCGAGCGCCGCGGGCCACGCCGACGAGCTGGCCGCGCGGGGCCGGGCCCACGAGCGCCACCTGGAGCAACTGGCCCGCGACCTCCTCGCCGGCGCGAGCCCGGACGTGCTCCTTGCCGCTGCCGGGCGGGCCGGGTGGCAGCCGCCGGTTTCGCTGACCGCAGTCCTGCTGCCCGCCGCCCAGGCGCGGCCGGCCTACCGCGCGCTCGACCCGGGCACCCTCGTCCTCGACGATCTGCCGGACGCCTCCGGCATCCTGCTCGTCCCCGATGCCGACCGGGCACATCTCCTGAGGCAGCTGCCCGACCGCACCGCCGTGGTCGGCCCGGCCCGGCCGTGGACGCGTGCGTCCGCCTCGTACGCACGAGCCGTACGCGCGCGCTCCCTCTCCTGCGACATCCGCGACACCGAGGACCACCTGCCCGAGCTGGTACTGAGCGCCGACGCGGACGCGTACGCCGACCTGCGTGCCCGAGCCCTCGCACCGTTGCGGACTTTGCCGGCCGCGACCGCGCGGCGGCTCGAGGAGACGTTGCGGGCGTGGCTGCTGCACCAGGGCAGGCGGGACGAGGTGGCGGCGGCGCTGTTCGTCCACCCCCAGACGGTCCGGTACCGGATGTCTCAGCTGCGGGAGCTGTTTCCGGATCTCGGGTCGCCGCACCGGGTTCTCGAACTGACGCTGGCGGTCGGTCTCCGGGTGGGCTGACGTGTTCTCGGACCGTCCACGACCGCGTCCTCGAACGGTCCAGGAATCGTGCCTGGTCCTCGGTGCGATCAGCCAGCTCATGCGTCCGGGAGAAGAACCGCATGAGTCGGCCACCTGCACACTTCTACGCGACCGGATGGCTCTGTGGTGACCACCGGCTCGGGCAGCCCCTTCAGAGCGTTCATCTCGTAGGTGTGTCCTCACTGGAGCACTTCGGACACGGAGGCGGGCGGTCGGACATTCACTCGGATTTCCGGGCACCAGAAAGGGGGAGTCGTTCTTCGGTTGCGACCGGTCGGCGTGGAGGTCGCGGCAGCGCCGCGTGGGCGCGGGGCTGCCGTGGGTGCCGGTGCGGGGTCAGCCGAGCGTCGCACCCAGGACCAGGAAGCCGCCGACCGCCAGGAGCAGGATGCCCATCAAGGGGGCGATGAAGCGGAGGTAGCGGTCGTAGCGAATCCTGGCCAGGGCCAGGCCGCCCATGACGACGGCCGACGTCGGCGTGATCAGGTTCACCCAGCCCGAGGCCGACTGGTACGCCGTGACCACCAGGGACCGGCTGACGCCCGCGAAGTCGGCGAGCGGGGCCAGGATCGGCATGGCGAGGGCTGCGTGGCCGGAGGAGGACGGGACGAAGAACGCCAGTGGGATGTTGACCAGGAACACCAGCACGGCGAAGACCCCGTGGGACGTTCCCGACACGGCGCTGTGCAGGCCGTCGAGGATGGTGTCGGTGACGGCGGCGTTGTTCATGATCACGGTCACCCCGCGGGCCAGCATGACGATCATGGCCGCGCCGACGAAGTCCCCGGCCCCCCGGGTGATCGCCTCCGCCGTGCCCTGCTCTCCCACGCCGCCGATCAGGCCGGCCGTGACGGCCGCGACGATGAACAGGGCCGCCAGCTCGGGGAAGTACCAGCCCAGCGTCGGCAGGAAGGTGACGCCCAGGTCCGCCCATGGGACGACCGCGAAGATCATGAACAGGAACGTTCCCGCGAAGACTCCGAGGACGGCCCGCTGCCGGCCGGTGAGAGCGTCGGCCTCCTCACCCTGCCCCGCGATGGCGCGGTCCTCGTCGGTGGCCGGGGTCAGTGAGCACGAGGGATCGGCCAGGACGCGTCCCGCGTAGCGGACCACGTACGCTGCCGCGATCGCCGTCAGGCACGCCCACATGGCCAGCCGCAGCAGGATGCCGTCCCCCGTGCCGATGCCCGCACTGTCCGACGCGACCCCGGTGGCGAAGGGGTTGACGGTGGACGCCAGCGTGCCGACCCCGGCTCCCACCATGATCACGGTCGCCGCCACCATGCGGTCGTAGCCGAGGGTGAGCATCAGCGGGATCATCAGCCCGTAGAAACCGAGCGTCTCCTCCGCCATCCCGTACGTGGTGCCGCCCAGTGAGAACACCGCCAGGAGGACCACGAGCAGCAGTGTCCGGTGGCTGTGCAGCCGGTGCGCGAGGCGGGCCACGCCCAGGGTGAGCGCGCCCGTGCGCATGGTCACGGTGATGAACGCGCCCACGGCCAGGATGAACAGGAAGACTCCGGCGGCGCCCGCGAACGACCCGTCGGCACCCGGTGTGGTGAGCCCGGTCTTGGAGTCGGTGACCCCGTACAGGCCGTTGACGGGGGACAGGAACAGGTCCTTCAGCCGGTCGAGGAAGTCCGTGGTCCGCTCAACCGCGTGGTAGGTACCGGGGACGGGAGCGCCGTCCGGGGTGGTGTCGTAACGGCCGGCCGGTATGACGAAGGTCAGGGCCCACACCGCGAGGGTCACGGCGACCAGCACAGTGAAGGCGGAGGGGAAGCGCAGGCGCCGTCTGCCGTCCCCCGAGGGCGCGGCGGTGGAGTCCGGCCCCGGGCCGGCGTCGTGGGGGCCGTCGGTCTCGGAGCCGGCCATCTCGGGTCCGGCCGGCGCGACCTTGTTCCCGGCCGGCTGGATGCTGCTGGTGGTCATCTCTGTTCCTGGGGTGTGAGGGCACCGTCCTGACGGGGACGGCCGCTGGGGGTGACGACGGTGCCTGCGGCGCCGTCGAGGATGGCCCGGACGTCTTCGAGCGCGCCGATCGCTGCGGTGCCGCCGGTCAACTCCACGAAAAGGCAGACCGCTTCGACCTTCGGGCCCATCGAGCCGGCCGGGAAGCGGTGCGCGCGCAGCAGGGCGGGGGTGGTGTGCCGGATGGGCTCGGCCTGCGGGGTGCCGTGGCCGAGTTCGACGTACGGAACATCGGTCAGCAGCAACAGTGCGTCGGCGTCGAGGGCTTCGGCCAGTAGGGCGGCGGTGAGGTCCTTGTCCACCACGGCTTCCACGCCGGCCAGCCGGCCCTGCTCGTCGCGGACCACCGGTACTCCGCCGCCGCCGGCGCAGACGGCCACCGCGCCGGAGTCGAGCAGCAGACGGATCAGGGGGGTCTCGACCACGCGCTGGGGGCGGGGTGAGGGGACGACCCGCCTCCAGTGTGCGCCGTCCGGCTTGACCGTCCAGCCACGTTCGGCGGCGAGGCGTTCGGCCTCGACCCGCTCGTAGACGGGGCCGACGAACTTCTCGGGGTCGGCGAAGGCGGGATCGGCGGCGGAGACGAGGGTCTGGTTGAGCAGGGTGCAGACCTGCCGGCCGGGCAGGGCGTTCTGCAGGCTCTGCAACAGCCAGTAACCGATCATGCCCTGGGTCTCCGCGCCCAGGACGTCAAAGGGGTACGGGCCGCTCAGCGAGCGGTCCGCTGCGCTCTCCAGCGCGAGCACGCCGACCTGCGGGCCGTTCCCGTGCGTGATGACCAGTTCATGCCGGTCTGCCAGCGGGGCCAGCGCGGCAACGGCCCTGCGGACATTGGCCAGTTGGGGGGCGGCGTCCGGCCGCTCCTTGCGGTGCAGAAGGGCGTTGCCGCCCAGGGCTATGACGACTCGCATGGGTGGTTCTCCATGGATCGGGCGGAAGGCGTTCAGTCGGTGAGGGTGGCGACGAGGACCGCCTTGATCGTGTGCAGCCGGTTCTCCGCCTGGTCGAACACGATCGAGTGGACCGACTCGAAGACCTCGTCCGTGACCTCCATGGCGGTCATGCCGGTCCGGGCCGCGATCTCGGCCCCGACGGTGGTGTCGCTGTCGTGGAACGCCGGCAGGCAGTGCATGAACTTCACCCGCGGGTTGCCGGTCGCCTTGAGAACGTCCATCGTCACCTGGTACGGCCGCAGCAGCGCGATCCGCTCGTCCCACAATTCGGCGGGCTCCCCCATGGACAGCCATACGTCGGTGTAGACGAAGTCGACTCCGGCCACCCCCTCGGCCACGTCCTCGGTGAGGGTGATCCGCGCCCCGGTGGACGCGGCCACCCTGTGTGCCTCGGCCACGACCTCGGGGGCGTTGCACAGTGCGGCGGGGCCGACCATGCGGACGTCCATGCCGAGCATCGCGGCCGTGATCAGAAGCGAGTTGCCGACGTTGTTGCGGGCGTCGCCGAGGTAGGCGAACGACACCTGCTCCAGCGGCTTTTCGGTGTGCTCCCACATGGTGAGCACGTCGGCGAGGGACTGCGTGGGGTGCCACTGGTCGGTCAGCCCGTTCCACACCGGGACCCCGGCGTACCGGGCCAGGTCCTCCACCAGCCGCTGGTCGCTGCCCCGGTACTCGATGCCGTCGTAGTAGCGGCCCAGCACCCGGGCGGTGTCCTTGATGGACTCCTTGTGGCCGAGCTGGGAACTCGCGGGTTCGAGATAGGTGACGTGGGCGCCCTCCTGGTGCGCGGCCACCTCGAAGGCGCACCGGGTGCGGGTGGAGGTCTTCTCGAAGATGACGGCGATGTTCCTGCCGCGCAGCTGCTGCCGCCCGGCGCCGGCCGCACGGGCGGCCTTCAGCTGTTCGGACAGTTCCAGGAGGTGGCGGAACTCGGTGGGAGTGAGGTCGAGTTCCTTGAGGAAGGGGCGGTGGCGCAGGTCGACGGGCATGGTGGCTCCTTCGGTCGTGGGGCGCGGACCCGGGTTTCGGGCCTGCGGCCTGGGGCGCGGGTGGTCGGGCGCGGGTCCGCAGGCGTGTGCGGTCAGACCGCTTCGCGTTCGATGGGGCAGCTCATGCAGCGGGGACCTCCGCGGCCGCGGCCGAGCTCGCTGCCGCGGATGGTGATGACCTCGATGCCGTTGGTGCGCAGATGCGTGTTGGTGGTGACGTTGCGCTCGTAGGCGACGACCACGCCGGGTTCCACGGCCAGCACGTTGCAGCCGTCGTCCCACTGCTCGCGCTCGGCGGAGCGGATGTCCTGGCTGGGCGTGAGGACGCGGACCTTGTCCAGGCCCAGGGCGTCGGCCAGCACCTGGTCGAACTCCTCGGGGAGGTGATCGGTGATCTTCACTCCCTGGCCGTCGTCGCTGGGCTCGATGGTGCAGGAGCGCAGCGGCCCGAGGCCGGCGTACCGGGTGAAGGTGTCTGCGCTGACCATCGTCATGACCGTGTCCAGGTGCATGAAGCTGCGGGTCTTGGGCAGGTCGACGGCGACCACACGGCGTGCGGATCTCGCGGCGAACATCCGCAGCGCGAGCTGCTCGACGGCCTGGGGCGTGGTGCGTTCGCTCATACCGATCAGCACGGCGCCGTTGCCGATGACCAGCACGTCGCCGCCCTCGATGGTGGCGGGAAAGCCGGCCTGCCCGTCCGACCACCGCCTGTGCTCGCCCTTTTCGAACAGCGGGTGGTGGCCGTAGATCGCTTCGAAGTGGACGGTCTCGCGGCGCCGCGCCCGCTTGCGCATCGGGTTGACGCTCACGCCGTCGTACACCCAGCACGAGGTGTCGCGGGTGAACAGGTGGTTGGGTAGGGGAGCCAGCACGAACGCGTCCGGCGCCATGGTGTGCAGCCGTACGCTCGGCACCGCTCCGGTACGTGCCAGCAGTTCGCGCTTGGTGATCCCGCCGACCAGGCAGGCCGCCAGCTCGCCCGGGTCCATGGCGTCGAAGGCGGCGTGGACCCGGTCGGCGGCCAGCGGCCCGAACTCGCGCTCGTCGACGATCCGGTCGAGGACCAGGGTGCGGGCTGCGGGCAGGGCCAGGGTCTCGGTCAGCAGGTCCGCGAAGAGGTGCACCTGGACGCCGCGGTCGCGCAGGGTGTCCGCGAACGCGTCGTGCTCCTCCCGGGCCCGCTTGACCCAGAGGACGTCGTCGAAGAGCAGCGCGTCCTTGTTCGTCGGAGTGAGTCGCTTGAGCTCCAGATCGGGCCTGTGCAGGACGACCTGCTTCAGCCGGCCGGTCTCGGAGTCCACGTGGAAGGGCATGGTCGGTACCTCGGGGTGCGGGGACTAGTGGTCGCCCGGCCTCTGCCAAAGGGGTGCGCGGCACCGTACGCATCGTCAGTTCGGTTCCGCCGGCGCCCATTTCCCGGCAGGACCGGGGCGATGTCCGAAGCCTGTCACCGCATCCCCGCCACCGGCGGGGGACGACGGTCCCTGCCGTGGGCCTCAGTGGCCCCGTCCGGCAGGCCGGTCGGCCCCTGGTCGGCGGCGGGCGGTGGGCGCAGGCTGGGGGTGATCAAGGAGGAGATTCCACATGAACCGTCTCATGTCCGGACCGGCTCTCGAGATCCTGGTGGAGAAGCGGGGCCGCGTACCCGCCGACGCTGTTTCCTACGCGCAGCGCAAGGTGCACACCGTCCTCGGACACGTCGGCGAGCCGGTGCTCCAGGCCCGGGTCAAGCTCACCCAGGCGGCCCGCCCGGCGGCGCCGCCCACGGCCTCGGCGCAGGCGACGATCGTGGTGCGCGGCCGGACGATCCGCGCGCGAGCGGTCGGAGGCACCCTGCCGGAGGCGGTCGACCTGCTCCAGGACCGGCTGGCCACCCGCCTGGCCCGAGCCCGCGGGCACGTCCTCGCCCGGCACCGAGCGGCCGGGCCGCCCACGCCGGCCCCGCGGGAGACCGGGCAGGACGGCCCGGGCCGGGCGCACCGCCACCACCTGCCGCCGGAGGCCCGCCGCGTCGTACGGGGCAAATCGTTCGCCCTGCCGCCTCGGACGCCCGCGGACGCGATCTGCGACCTCGAGGCCATGGACTACGACTTCCTCCTCTTCACCGACGCGGTCACAGGCCACGACAGCGTCGTCTACCGGGACCCCGCCTCCGGCTGCCACCGCCTCGCCTCGGTGCCCGAGGCCGGGCGGCCGGGCACGACGGACCCCGGGATCGACGTGAGCGGCGCGTCGGCGCCGGACGCCTCCGTCACGCAGGCCGTCACCCGGCTCGACGTCACCGGTCTGCCCTTCGTCTTCTTCCGCGACAGGACCACCGGCCGGGGCAGCGTGCTCTACCACCGTTACGACGGCCACTACGGCCTGATCAGCCCCACGGCGGACACCCTCTAGCCGCGCCCGACCGCGCCCCGTCCCCGTCCCCGTCCCCGTCCCAAGCACCCTCGCTCTCAGGAGGAGCCCTCATGTCATCCACCGTCGTTGCCGGTCTCGACGGCTCGGCCGCGGCCACCGACGCCGTCGAGTGGGCCGCCCAAGAAGCGGCATCGCGCGCCCTGCCGCTGCGCCTCCTGCACGTCTGGAACTCCGCCGTGGCCCCGTTCGGGCACACCCCGGCCGCCGTGGCTAAGCGGCTCGACGCCGTGGCCGAGGGATTGCGTGCCGCGCACCCGGGCCTGGAGGTCACCGCCGAGGGCGTACCGGGACACCCGGCGGCCGAGCTGTGCGCCGCCTCGGGCGGGGCCGACCTGCTCGTGCTGGGCTTCGGCGGGGCGAACAGGCTCACCCGCCGCCCGGCGGCCTCCGTGGTCCGCGCCGTGCTGGCACGGGCAGAGGGACCCCTCGTGCTGGTGTCGGGCGCCGGCGCCGGCCGGGCCGGCACGGGGGACGCAAGGGCCTCGAAGCCATGTCCGGCACAGAGCGAGGTCGTCCTCGGCCTGGACGCGTCCCGGCCGTGCGACGAGGTGATCCGCTACGCGTTCGAGGCTGCCGCGGCCCACGGGGCGGCATTGCGGGTCGTCCACGGCGGAAACCCTCCGGAGTCCGCGGCGGCCGAGGCCAACGGGGCGGACGAGGTTCTGCGCCTGTGGCGCGAGCGCTTCCCCACCGTGCCGGTGCGCACGGAATGCGTGGTGGGCCGGCCCGTCGACCACCTCGTGGACGCTTCCGCGGACGCCTCGATGGTGGTCGTCGGACGCCGGATACGGCGTGCGGGCCGTCCGGGCAACAGCGTTCGGACTGCGTCGGTCGGACCCGTCACGCGTGGTGTCCTGCACCGCGCCGCGAGGGTGACGGTCGTCGTGTCCCACCGCTGAACCGCGGCCGAGCGCCCGGCCCGTGAACGTCAGGGCCGGGCGCATCCGTTCCGGACCGCTCGGCAAGGCCGCCCCGGCGTCGAAGGACCAGGGGCCGAGTGGCCCTTCTCGCACACCACTACGCTGGAGATGAGGAACATGGCGAAGGCGCCCACCGTGGGGCAGGTGATGACCGGCGACGTCGTCACGGCGGGCCCGGACACCCCCGCGAGGGAGCTGCTACGGCTCCTGACCCGGCACCGTATCGGCGGCCTGCCGGTGGTCGACGAGGACGACAAGGTGGTGGGCGTGGTCTCCCGTACCGACCTCACCCGGCGGATGGGCTCATCGGGCCGGCTGGCGAGCCGGCTGACAGCCGGCCGGCTGATGACGGCGCCCGCGGTGACCGTGCACCCCGAACAGCGCGTGGCCCAGGCGGCCCGCGTCATGGAGCGTCGGCACATCGACCGGCTCCCGGTGGTCGACGAGGAGGACCGACTTGTCGGCATCACCACCCGCCGGGACTTGCTGCGGGTCTTCCTGCGAACCGACGACGAGATCCGTTCCGATGTCGAAGCCGAGGTCCGAGCCCACCTCTCACCGCCCGCCGGCACGGCCCTGCGGGTCCGGGTGAAGGACGGCGCCGTCACCCTGCAGGAGGTCGCGTCCCCCTCCACCGACACTTCCTCCCTGCTGCGAGCGGTGTGGCGGGTGGACGGCGTCGTGGGCGTGGTGCACGTCCGTCCCCCGGACGACATCGCCTGAGACCACGCGGTGGGGCCGCGGGGAGTCACTCGTGCGGGACGACCGCCATCGGCGTCCGGCAGCGGTGCAGCATGGTGCGGGTCACGGCTCCGGCGTGCGGCCCGAGCCTGGAGTCCCGGTTACGGCGGCCGATGACGACGAGGACGGCCGCCCGGGACGCCTCCAGCAGGTGGCGGCCCGGGTGGCCGGGGCGGATCTCCCCGGTGACGCGCAGACCGGGGAACGCGTGCCGCCACTGGTCGATCACCCGGGCCAGGGTCCGCGCCGTAGCCGCGGCCGCCGCGCCCGGGGCCATCGCCGCCGCGGCCTCCGCCGCATCGGGGCCGCAGCCGCCGGAGGGACGTGGACTGTGTATGACGCGCAGTGGCGCCCCGAGCCGGCAGGCCTGCGAGAACGCGAACTCCAGCACCTCGTCGCACGGGTGCGAGAGGTCCAGGCCGAGGACCACGTCACCCTCCGGCATCGGCTCGGGGCCTCCGGCCAGGACGACCGGATGCCGGGTACGGGCGACCACGGCCCATGCCACCGAACCGACGACGAGGCCGGTGAGCCCGCCCGGCCTGCGCGAGCCGAGCACCAGCAGGTCGGCCTCCCCCGCAGCCTCGCACAGCACCGCGGCCCGCTCACCGCACCGCTCCCGCGTGACCACCTCCAGGTCCGGGTGGGTGCGGCGTACCCGCTCGGCCGTCGTTCGCGGATCCGCCGCGCTGTGGTGGTGGCGGACGCCGGGGCCTGCCGGCAGTGCGTGGACGTCCGGTTCCACGCCCCACACGTGCAGGAGCCGCAGCGGCAGACCGCGCCGCCGCGCCTCGTCCGCGGCCCAGGCGACCGCGGCCAGGCTCTCAGCGGAACCGTCGAAGCCGACGGTGACCGTCCGGGACGGGGAGCGGGGCCCGAGGCCGGACAGGGGCGTGGGCAGCGGGTGGGGCATGGTGCGGACCTCCGGGTCCTGGGAGTGGGGGCGGTGTTCGGACGTGCGGAGCCGTCACTCAGGCGAAAACAGCCTTGAGGGCCCGCAGCGCCGTCTTCGGGTCGGACAGCGCGTGGTAGACGGGCGGGATCTCCTTGTCGACACCCAGCAGCCCGTACACCGCGTGCATCGCCCCGCGGACGGAGTACTCGACGGTGAAGACGACGTCCTCGGGGATCTCGGTGAACTGGCCCAGGAAGGCGAAGCTGGCCGATCCGCGGGGGATCACCAGCGGCCGGTCGTGCAGGTCGCGCCGCTCGAACTGGCTGGTGATGTAGGGCATCATCACGGTGGTGACCGTGGTGGTGGCGCACACCTCGTCGGCGATGTCGTCGAAGCCGAGGTGGCCGAGCAGCTCGGTGAGGACCTCCTGCCCGGTGGCCTCCGACATCTTCTTGCCGGTCCGTTCGCCCGGCTCGTCCACGAACAGTGCGTACCCCCACAGGGTGTAGACGCCCGCGGGCTGCCCGTCGAAGTGCGGCTGGTGGGGCACGACCACCGACATCAGCCAGCGGGAGTCCTTGAACGTCATCAGCCCCCCGGTGCCGGGGGCGTTGCCGGAGAACTCCTCGATCCGCTTGATCAGGGCCGGGCTGCGCATCGTCAGGGTGAACGACTCCCACTTGGCCTCGTCCACGTTGCCGTTGAAGGCGCCGGGCCGGCCGAAGTCGGGCGCCTTGCGGGCCAGGGTCTCCCACAGGTTCCAGGCGCCGTCCCGCTTGTCGCGGACGAGCTCGGGAACGGTGTCGTCGCCGCCGTAGCGGGCGTCCGCGGTCATCGAGCCGAGGGTGATGAAGGCGTAGTCCTCGGGCCCGAGTTCGTACGCCCCCGGGGCGCCGTTCCGCTCGAAGAGGATCTGCTCGACCCGGCGCCCGCCGTCCTCGCCGACGGCGAACTCCACGTCGGTGACCCGGACTCCGCGTTCGATACGGACCCCGTGTCGCTCCAGCCACGCCTGCACCGGCCGCACGATCGAGTCGTACTGGTTCAGCCGCGTGCGCCGCACCCCGGCGAGGGTGTGGATGCGGGGGAGTTCCTGGAGGAAGCGCAGGAAGTAGCGCTTGAGCTCGATGGCGCTGTGCCAGTTCTGGAAGGCGAAGGTGGTGCGCCACATCGCCCAGAAGTTGGTGGTGAAGAAGTGCGGGGAGAAGAAGTCCTCGATCCGGCGAGCCCCGATGACGGACTCGGGCAGCGCGAGCAGGCGGGCCATCTCCACGCGGTCGGCGGTGGTGAAGCCCAGCTGGGAGGCGTCGAGGATGTTCCCGGCGTGGTCGATCAGCCGGGCGTGGGCGTGCGAGACGTGGGCGGCGTTGAACTCCTCGGTCTCCTGCAGGACGGACACCGCGTCGTCGCCGAGCGTGGGGATCGTCTCCAGGAGGTTCCACAGGCAGACGTACGCCTCGTCCTCCAGCATCCGGCCGCCCCGGGTGACGTAGCCGGGCCCCGGGGCGCCGCCTCCGTCGAGCGCGCCGCCCGCCTTCGGCAGTTCCTCCAGGATGCGGATGTTCTCGCCGGGCATCCCCGCGTCCCGTACGAGGAACACCGCCGCGGCCAGCGAGGCGATGCCGCCGCCGACCAGATACGCCCGGGAATCCTGCGCTTCGTTCGTCATGGCCATGCCCTTCAACAGGCGGGGCGTCTCCCCGCCGCTACGCTCAGTCAACTCCCGTGCGAGCGCGGCCGCAGGGGCCGGCGGGCCCGGCCGCCCGGACCGTTGGTCCCTGCGGTGCGGTCCCGGCCGGGCCTTGCGCCCCACCCGCGACCGGCCGGCTCAGGTGCTGCTGTCCCCGGACGGCGGCGGGAGCGCGGCACGCCCCGCTTCCAGCCGGGCGACCGGGACGCGGAACGGGGAGCAGGAGACGTAGTCCAGCCCCACCGCATGAAAGAAGTGCACGGACGCCGGGTCCCCGCCGTGCTCCCCGCAGACCCCGGTCGTCAGATCCGGCCGGCTCGCGCGACCTTCCGCGACGGCGATCTCGACGAGCCGGCCCACGCCCTCACGGTCGATCGTCTCGAAGGGCGACCGCTCGAAGACGCCCCGGTCCAGGTACGCCGGGAAGAACGCCGCTTCGGCGTCGTCGCGCGAGAAGCCCCACGTGGTCTGGGTCAGATCGTTCGTCCCGAAGGAGAAGAAGTGGGCCTCGCGGGCGATCCGGCCCGCGGTCAGCGCCGCTCTGGGCAGTTCGATCATCGTGCCCACCGGGCAGTCGAGGGCGACCCCGCTCTCCTTCGCGACGCAGGCGAGCACCGCCTCGACCTCGTCCCGTACCAGTCGCAGCTCCTCGGCGGCATCCACGAGCGGGACCATGATCTCCGCGCGGGGGTCGCCGCCGGCTCGCCTGCGGGCGACGACGGCCTCGGCGAGGGCCCGCACCTGCATGGCCACCAGCCCGGGGACCACCAGGCCCAGCCGCACGCCCCGCAGCCCGAGCATCGGGTTCTTCTCGTGCATCCGCGTCACGGCCGCCAGCAGTTCGCGGTCCCGTGCGGCGGGGATCCTGCCGGCGGTCTCCTCCCGGGCGATCCGGACGGCGAGTTCGGTCCGGTCGGGCAGGAACTCGTGCAGCGGCGGGTCGAGCAGCCGGACGGTGACCGGCAGCCCGTCCATCGCCTCCAGGATGCCGGTGAAGTCCTCCCGCTGCAGGGGCAGCAGCGCCCCGAGGGCCTCCGCGCGTGCGGCATCGGTATCGGCCAGGATCATGGCCTCGACCAGGGGGCGCCGGTCGCCGAGGAACATGTGTTCCGTCCGGCACAAGCCGATGCCCCGGGCGCCGAACCGCCGGGCGCGGGCGGCGTCCTGCGGGGTGTCGGCGTTGGCCCGTACTTCCAGGCGCCGCTCCGAGTCCGCCAGGGTCATCAGGCGGTGCACGTCGCGGACGACCTGCGGAGCTTCGCCGTCGGGTGCCCGTCCGCCGGCCTCGAAGTACCGCATGACCTCCGACTCGGCCAGCGGCACGGCGCCCAGCCGCACCGTGCCCTCCGTCCCGTCCACGGAGACCGTCGTGCCCTCGGTGACGGTCACCCCGTCCGCCGTCGTGAGGCTCCGTTCCTCCAGGTCGACCGTGATGCCTTCCACCCCGCACACACAGACCTTGCCCATGCCCCTCGCGACGACCGCCGCATGGCTGGTCTTCCCGCCCCGGCTGGTCACCACCGCCCGGGCGGCGATCATGCCGGGCAGGTCGCTGGGGCTGGTTTCCAGGCGCACGAGGACCACCTTTTCGCCGGCCCCGGCCCGGCGGACCGCCTCGGCCGAGTCGAACACCACGGCTCCCACGGCAGCCCCCGGCGATGCCGGAACCCCGCGCGCGACCACCTCGCCCACGCCCGGGTCCGAGGTGTCGAAGCGCGGGAACATCAGGTGGACCAGGGCGTCGCCGTCGACCCGGGCCAGCGCCTCCTGCGGGGAGATCAGGCCTTCGTCGGCCAGCTGGGCGGCGATCCCGAAGGCGGCCTGTGCAGTGCGCTTGCCGACCCGGGTCTGGAGCATCCACAGCTTCCCGCGCTCGATGGTGAACTCGATGTCGCACATGTCCCGGTAGCGGGCTTCCAGACGGTCCATGCAGGAGCGCAGCTCGTTGTACGAGCCGGGGTCGAGGTCCGCCAGCCGCTGTAGCGGCACGGTGTTGCGGATGCCGGCGACGACGTCCTCGCCCTGGGCGTTGGGCAGGTAGTCGCCGTAGACCCCCGGCCGCCCGGTGGCCGGGTCGCGGGTGAAGGCGACGCCGCTTCCGGAGTCGGGCCCCAGGTTGCCGAAGACCATGGTCTGGATGGTGACGGCGGTGCCCAGGTCGTCGGGGATGTGCTCGCGGCGGCGGTAGATCCGGGCCCGCTCACTGTTCCAGGAGGAGAAGACGGCCAGGACGGCGCGCTTCAGCTGTTCGGCCGGGTCCTGGGGGAACTCCTCACCGGTCTGTTCCGCAATGATGTCCTTGAAGCACTCGACCAGCCGGATCAGGTCCACGGTGTCGAGCCGGCTGTCGTCGGCGGCCTTGTGCTGCCGCTCCAGAGCGCCGATCAGTTTCTCGAACAGCGCGCCGTCCGCCGCCATGACGGTACTGCCGAACATCTGCACGAGCCGCCGGTACGAGTCCCAGGCGAATCGCTCGCGCTCGGGCGTCTTGCCGAGCCCGAGGACCGCCAAGTCGTTCAGCCCGATGTCGAGGATCGTGTCCATCATCCCGGGCATCGAGAACCGGGCCCCGGACCGTACGGACAGCAGCAGCGGGTCGTCGACCTGCCCGAGCCGCTTGCCCGTCGCACGCTCCAGAGCCGCCAAGTGCCGGGCGATCTGACCGTCGAGTTCCTCCGGCGGCGCACCGGTGGCGAGGAAGACGCGGCAGGCCTCGGTGGTGACGGTGAAGCCCGGCGGTACGGGCAGTCCCATGCGGCTCATCTCGGCGAGGTTCGCGCCCTTCCCGCCGAGCAGCCCGGCCATCTCCCGGCTGCCCTCGCTGAAGTCGTACACGTAGGTCGTCATCGCGTCTGCCCGTCTCCTCGGGGGTGTGCGGGTCGTCGATTCCATCCTGAACGCGCCGGCGCGCACCGCATCAGGGACCTGTAGTCCCCGTCCGGGCCCGACCGGCCCGTGGGCCGGCGGGCGACAGGGGACCGGCCCGAAGAGAGGGACTGTCGGCCCTTTTGTGCCCGAAGGCAGCAGCGGGAACGTCAATCCCGGTGGCAACGGTTGCCCTCGGCCCGGTGCCACACGCTTCCCTGAACCGGTTTCCCGATGCCTTGGGCATCGTTACGAAAGGACCAGCCGTGACACGCACCCTCGTCGTCGGTGTGGACGGATCCTCCGAAAGCCTGGCCGCCGCGGACTGGGGGGCCCAGGAAGCCGTGCGTCGGAACGCACGGCTGCGGATCGTACATGCCTGGCTGTGGCAGCCGCTCGAACTTCCTCTGGCCCAGGAACGCGCCACCGAGGCGGCCCGGGTGCGGGACATCCTGAAGGCGGCCGAGGAAGACCTGGCCGACCGCTATCCGCAGCTCGACCTCACCGCTGATCTGGTCGAGGACGCGGTGGTACCGGCCCTGCTTCAAGCCGGCCGGGCGGCGGAAACACTGGTCCTCGGCTCCCGCGGCCACGGCGCCGTCCTCGGATTCCTGCTGGGCTCCCACGGTCAGCAGGTCATCGCCGCCGCCCAGTGCCCCGTCGTCTCGGTACGCCACGCAAAGGAGGCACAAGGTCTCGGAGCGGGACAGGGCGAGATCGTGGTCGGTCAGCAGGGCGGGGTGGAGGAGTCCGGCGAGGTTCTGCGGTTCGCCTTCGAGACGGCCGCCTCCCGCAACGCCGTCGTGCGCGCGGTGCGGGCATGGAACCTGCCCCCGGTCTACGCCTACAGCCCCGGATCGATGTGGGTCGCCGACCAGTTCGGCGGCCTGGAACCGTACGAGAAGGCCGCACTCGCCCAGGCGCTGGAGCCGTGGCGGGACAAGTACCCCCACGTCAAGGTCGTCGAGCACGTCGAGATGGGCAGCGGCGCGGAGGTGCTGCTGACCACGGCCTCCCAGGCCGGGCTGCTCGTCGTCGGGCGCCGGCGCCGGCAGTCGCACGTGGGCATGCGGATCGGTTCGGTGGCCCATGCAGCGCTCCACCTCGCGCGCTGCCCCGTCGCGGTCGTTCCGCACGGCTGAGCCGCATACCGGTGCCGCGCGCCCACTGCCCGCGCGCGGCACCGACGAGGGGCACCCGCCCGGCTACTCGGCTGTCGGCACAAGGTGACGGCCGTGCGGGGTCAGCGCGTGGCTGGCGAGCACCGCGGCCTGGACCCGCCGCTCCACGCCGAGCTTTGCGAAGAGACGGGAGATGATGTTCTTGACGGTTTTCTCGGCGAGGTAGAGCCGCTTGCCGATCTCACGGTTGGTGAGACCCTCACTGACCAGGACGAGGATCTCCCTCTCCCGGTCGGTGAGACCGGGAAGCCCGGGAACCTGCTCCTCCTTGGGTGCGTCGCCTCGCATGCGGGCCATCAGGCGCGCGGTGGCTCCCGGATCGAGCATCGACTGCCCGGAGGCCACCGCCCGGACGGCGGTCACCAGGTCGGTGCCGGAGATCTGCTTGAGCACGTAGCCGGAGGCCCCCGCCATCACCGCGTCCAGCAGCGCCTCCTCGTCGTCGAACGACGTGAGCATCAGGCAGGCCAGCCCCGGCATCCGCGAGCGCAGCTCACGGCACACGCTCACGCCGTCACCGTCCTGCAGCCGCACGTCCAGGATCGCCACCTGGGGACGCAGCGCGGGGATGCGGACCAGTGCCTGCTGTGCCGTGGACGCTTCACCGACCACGGTCAGATCGGGCTCGGCGTCCAGCAGATCGTGCACACCACGGCGCACGACCTCGTGGTCGTCGAGCAGGAAGACGCTGATCGGCGTCCGCGCGGTGGAGGGGGCACCCTCATCCGTCATCACATTTTCTCCTCGGCCTGGCTGTCCGGAATGCGAACAGACTCCTCATGCTGCCTTTCCCCAGGCCGGACGGACAGGGCCGATCGGCCCTGTCCGGCTTCGGGACACCATCCGTTCGACAGGAATTGTCAGGGAGTTCAGGGCCCTCCTTCGGAAACCTTCGTCCCCTCACCCGCGCACCGCGGCCGCGTGCGTCGGGACCGTCCGGCCCCGGTGTGGAGCCGGTGCCGGGCGAGAGCCGCGTACGGCGCCGATGCGCGCCCGGAGATCGTCCGAGATCTCGTCCAGCCGCATCCGCGGCATCCGGGCCGACGCATCGCCTGTACCCCCGTGACCTCCTCGGCATGCCGTCCACCTCAGGGGCTCGTGGCAAGGAGCGCCGTCGGGCCGCGCATCCGCCCGTCAGCCGCTGCGCCTGGGCAAGTCGGACCCGCCTCAGGGACCTTCGGGGCAGGACCGGGGCTGCTCGGCCCCTGCCCCGGGTCGTGGGCGCGGGGCGAGGCTGTGCCGGACAGCCGGGCTGCGGGAGGTCCGCGGCACGCCGGGGCGAGGGAGGACGCGACATGTCGCACTCAGTGGTGGTGGGGATCGACGGCTCGGCGCAGAGCCGGGCGGCGGCTGAGTGGGCGGCCACCGAGGCCTGTCGGAGCGGTCGAAGGCTCCGACTGGTTCACGTCGGGGCCGCCGAGAACGGGACGCGGGCGCAGCCGGAGAGCGCGGAGGACTGCCTTCCGCCGTCGGTGCTCTCCGTTCGGGACCGCATCGCAGCCGCGCTGCCCGGCCTGGAGCTGTCGTGCGTGCGGATGGGCGGCAGTCCGCCCTACGCCCTCGCGGCGGCAGGCGAGCGGGAGGGGTTGCTCGTCCTCGGCTCGCGCGGGCTCGGCGGCTTCACCGGGATGCTGGTCGGCTCGGTCGGGCTCCATGTCGCGGCCCACGCGCTCTGCCCGGTCGTACTCGTGCGGGCCGACCCGGACGGCGGGGCCGGGGCGGCGGGTGACGTCGTGGTGGGGGTCGACGGTGACCGCCTTGGTGACGAGGTGCTCGCCTTCGCCTTCGAGCAGGCGGCCTGCCGCGGTGCCACCCTCCGCGCGGTGGAGAGCCGCGCACTGCCGACCGGCCCGTACGTGACACGGGCCCCGCTCGACCAGTGTGAGATCAGGGACTCCCTGGCAGAGGCGGAGCTGGTGCGCCTCCAGGACGCGCTGGCCTGCTGGCACGACAAGTTCCCCGAGGTCCGTGTGGAGACCGAGATCACCGCCCACCCGGCCGGCCGGGCGCTCGTCGAGGCCTCCCGGGCAGCCTCCCTCGTCGTGGTGGGCCGGCGTACGCCCGCCCTCCGGGCGGCGGTACACCGGCTGGGGACCGTGGCCCATGCCGTCCTGCACCACGCGCACAGCCCGGTCGCGGTCGTACCGCACGACTGAAGTGGCGACGGCCGGGGGCGACCGCGGCGCCCGGGCCGCGGCCGATGCCGCCCCGGCTGCCCGCGCCGGCAACACGGCCGCGGCCGGGCGGCGGATCAGGGACCTTCGGCCCGAAGCCGTGCCCCAACGGCGGCCTCCCGGCCGGGCGGTAACGCGGCAGGCTTCAGGACAGAGGCGCGCATGACACCGACAGCGCCTGAGACGGTATGACGACCGAAAGGTGGCCCACCATGCCCCGCCGCCCGGAGACCCAGCAGAGGACCGCACCCGCGAGCGCTCCACCCGCCGTGGCCGAGGCCCCGGGCACCGTACGGCCCGCGACCACCGCCCCCTCCGCCGTCGGCGCAATGGTCGGCCACGCGCTGACGGCCCTCACGGCGTACGGGCCGTTCACCCAGCAGCAGGTGGACCACATCGTCAAGAAGGCGTCGCTGGCCGCGCTGGCCGCGCACACCCGGCTGGCGGTGCTGGCGGTGGAGGAGACCGGTCGGGGTGTGTTCGAGGACAAGGCGGTCAAGAACGTCTTCGCCTGCGAGAACGTCACCCATGTGATGGCCAGGACGAAGACCGTCGGGGTGGTGCGCCGGGACGAGATCGACGGGATCGTCGAGATCGCCGAGCCGGTCGGCGTGGTCGCGGGCATCACGCCGGTGACCAACCCCACGTCGACCACGATCTTCAAGTGCCTGCTGGCGCTGAAGACCCGCAACCCGATCGTCTTCGCCTTCCACCCCTCGGCACAGCGCTGCTCGGCCGAGGCGGCTCGGATCGTACGGGACGCCGCGATCGCGGCCGGTGCCCCCGAGCACTGCATCCAGTGGATCGACGAGCCGTCCATGGGCGCCACGCATGAACTGATGAACCACCAGGATGTGGCCACCATCCTGGCCACGGGCGGCAACGCCATGGTCCGGGCGGCGTACAGCTGCGGAAAGCCGGCTCTCGGCGTCGGGGCCGGCAACGTTCCCGCATACGTCGAGAGGAGCGCCGATGTCCGGCGCGCGGTCAACGACATCGTGCTGTCCAAGTCCTTCGACAACGGAATGATCTGCGCCTCGGAGCAGGCGGTGATCCTGGACGGGGAAATCCGCGACGCGGCGCTCGCCGAGTTCCGGAAGCTGAAGGCGCACCACGCGAGCGCCTGGGAGAAGACGCTGCTGGAGCGGTACCTGTTCGGCGCCGGTGACGGGAACTCCTGCGCCGGTGACCGGTTGAACGCCTCGGTGGTGGGCCGCTCGGCCGCGCAGATCGCCGAAGCGGCCGGCTTCACGGTGCCGGCCGACACCTCGGTGATCCTGGCGGACGTGACCGGGGTCGGGCCGCATGAGCCGCTCACCCGCGAGAAGCTCTGCCCGGTACTCGCCGTACTGACCGCGGGCAGTCGCGCCCAGGGGGTCGAACTGGCCGCCTCGATGGTCGAGTTCAACGGGCTCGGGCACTCGGCCGCGGTGCACACCGAGGACGAGGCGTTCGCCGAGGAGTCCGGGCACGCCGTGAAGGCGTGCCGGATCATCTGGAACGCGCCCAGCTCGCAGGGCGGTATCGGCGACGTCTACAACGCGTTCGTTCCCTCGCTGACTCTCGGCTGCGGCAGCTACGGGCACAACTCGGTGGCCGGGAACGTCTCGGCTCTGAACCTCGTCAACATCAAGCGGATCGGGCGGCGCAACACCAACATGCAGTGGTTCAAAGTCCCGCCGAAGATCTACTTCGAGCGCAACTCCGTCAAGTACCTGGCGAGCATGCCGAATGTGCACCGGATCGTGATCGTGACGGACCGGACCATGGTGGAGGTCGGACACCTGGAACGGGTGCGCGGCATCCTGGACCGCCGCTGCGAGCCGGTCGAGGTACGGGTGGCGGACTTCGTCGAGCCGAACCCGAGCATCGACACGGTGCGCAGGGGCGCCGAGCTGATGCGCGCTTTCCGGCCGGACACCATCATCGCGCTCGGCGGCGGCTCGCCGATGGACGCGGCCAAGGTGATGTGGCTGATGTACGAGCACCCCGACGTCGAATTCACCGACCTGAAAGAGAAGTTCTTCGACATCCGCAAGCGCGCCTTCACCTTCCCCGACCTCGGTGAGAAGGCGACGCTGGTGTGCGTCCCTACGACTTCGGGCACCGGCAGCGAGGTCACCCCGTTCGCGGTGATCACCGATTCGGAGACCGGCCAGAAGTACCCGCTGGCCGACTACGCCCTCACTCCCGGCGTCGCCATCTGCGACCCGGCACTGACCACCCACCTGCCCAAGGACGTCACCGCCGACTCCGGCTTCGACGCCCTCACCCACTGCATCGAGACCTACGTCTCGGTCTACGCGAACGACTTCACCGACGGGCTGGCGCTCCAGGGGATCAAACTGATCTTCGGCAGCCTGGAGCGGGCGGTGGCCGACGGCCCGCGCGCCCCGGCGGCCCGGGAGAAGATGCACAACGCCGGCACCATCGCCGGCATGGCGTTCGGCTCGGCCTTCCTGGGCGTGGTGCACGCCATGGCGCACACCCTCGGCGCCACCTTCCACGTCTCCCACGGCCGCACCAATGCCCTGCTGCTCCCACACGTGATCCGCTACAACGGCGCAGCGCCCACCAAGGTCACCAGCTGGCCCAAGTACCGGCACTACGCGGCACCCGAGCGGTACCAGCAGATCGCGCATCTGCTCGGCCTCCCCGCCGCGACCCCTGAGCAGGGAGTCGAGTCACTGGCCCGGGCTGTGGAGGAGCTGCGCGACAAGGTGGGCATCCCTGGCTCGTTCAAAGCGGTCGGCGTGGACGAGGCCGCCTTCCTGGCGGCCCTTCCGCAGCAGGCGATGAACGCCTACGAAGACCAGTGCGCCCCGGCCAACCCGCGCATGCCGATGCTCGCCGACATGCAGCAGCTGATGCGCCAGGCCTACTACGGCGACCAGGCCTGAGGACCACCAGCCCCGATCTCCAGGGAGTCACGGAAGGCCGGGGCCTGTCGACCCGCCACCACGGCGGCGAAGCGATTCGAGACGGGAGCGAGATATGGCTGTGCGACAGGCGGAGACGACCGCCCGGGGTGCCTGGGACGAGTTCAAGGGCGACGCGTGGCGCGACACTGTCGACGTCCGGGACTTCATCCAGCACAACTACACCCCGTACGAGGGCGGGGGCGCCTTCCTGACCGGCCCCACCGCCCGGACGCTCGGGGTCTGGAAGCAGATCACCGACCGATTCCCCGAGGAACGCGCCAGGGGCGTGTACGACGTGGCCCACGACGTCCCCTCCACCATCACCGCCCATGCGCCCGGGTACATCGACCGGGACCGGGAGCTGATCGTCGGCCTGCAGACCGACGCTCCGTTGAAGCGGGCGATCATGCCGTACGGTGGCTGGCGGACGGTCGAGGGCGCGCTGAAGACCTACGGGTACCCGGTCTCACCGGAGCTGGAGAAGGTCTTCACCGAGTACCGCAAGACCCACAACGCCGGTGTCTTCGACGCCTACACCCCCGAGATCCGCGCCGCCCGCAAGGCCGGCGTCGTCACCGGCCTCCCGGACTCCTACGGCCGTGGCCGCATCATCGGCGACTACCGCCGCGTCGCGCTCTACGGCGTGGACCGCCTCATCGCGGTGAAGAAGGAGGAGAAGGCGGAGCTGGACGTCCTCCCCGCCGGACCCCGCTCGCCGGAGGAGACCATCCGGCTGCGCGAGGAGCTCTCCGAGCAGATCAGGGCGCTCGGCGAGCTGAAGGCCATGGCCGCCTCCTACGGCTACGACATCTGCGGTCCGGCCACCAATGGACGCGAGGCCATCCAGTGGCTGTACTTCGCCTATCTCGCCGCCGTGAAGGAGCAGAACGGCGCGGCCATGTCGCTGGGCCGCACCTCCACCTTCGTCGACGTCTACCTCCAGCGGGACATCGAGTCCGGCCTGCTCACCGAGGAGCGGGCCCAGGAACTGGTCGACGACTTCATCATCAAGCTCCGCATCGTCCGCTTCCTGCGCACACCCGAGTACGACGGACTGTTCTCCGGCGACCCCACCTGGGTCACCGAGTCCATCGCCGGCATGGGCGAGGACGGCCGCCCACTGGTCACCCGCACCTCCTTCCGCTACCTCCAGACCCTCTACAACCTCGGCCCCGCCCCCGAGCCGAACATGACCGTCTTCTGGTCGCCGCAGCTCCCGCGGGGCTTCAAGGAGTTCTGTGCGAAGGTCTCCATCGACACCTCCTCCGTGCAGTACGAGTCGGACGAGCTGATGCGCCCGCGCTTCGGCGACGACACCGCCATCGCCTGCTGCGTCTCGGCGATGCCCGTCGGCAAGCAGATGCAGTTCTTCGGCGCCCGCGTGAACCTCGCCAAGACCCTCCTGTACGCAGTCAACGGCGGCCGCGACGAGCAGTCCGGCGCCCAGGTCGGACCCGACACCGGCGCCATCACCTCCGAAATCCTCGACTACGACGAGGTGATGGCGAAGTTCGACGAGCAGATGGAGTGGCTCGCGAACGTCTACGTCCACGCACTGAACGTCATCCACTACATGCACGACAAGTACGCGTACGAGCGCATCGAGATGGCGCTGCACGACCGCGACGTACGCCGCACGATGGCCTGCGGCATCGCCGGCCTCTCGGTGGCCGCCGACTCCCTCTCGGCCGTCAAGCACGCCAAGGTCACCGTCCACCGGGACGAGACCGGCCTCGCCACCGACTTCACCGTCGAGGGCGATTACCCGGCCTTCGGCAACAACGACGACCGTGTCGACGAGATCGCCGTCCGGCTGGTCGAGGAGTTCATGAGGAAGGTGCGGGGGCACCCGACCTACCGGAACGCCGAGCACACCCAGTCGGTCCTGACCATCACCTCCAACGTGGTCTACGGCAAGAAGACCGGCAACACCCCCGACGGCCGCCGCGCCGGCGAACCCTTCTCCCCGGGCGCCAACCCAATGAACGGCCGCGACCGGCACGGCTACATCGCCAGCGCGCTGTCGGTCGCCAAACTGCCGTACGAGCACGCCGAGGACGGCATCTCGCTCACCAGCACCGTGAGCCCGGACGCGCTGGGCCGCGCCCCCGAGGAGCGGATCGCCAACCTCGCGGGCGTGCTGGACGGCTACATGAGCGTCGGCGGCTTCCACATGAACGTCAACGTCCTGAACCGCGCCACGCTCCTGGATGCCATGGAGCACCCCGAGAAGTACCCACAGCTGACCATCCGGGTCAGCGGCTACGCGGTCAACTTCGTCCGCCTCACCCGCGAGCAGCAGCTCGATGTGATCGGCCGGACCTTCCACGACGCGCTGTAGGCGCGACCATCCACGTGATGCCGCCGCCCTCCCCGGGCGCCGGGCGCCGGGCGCCGACATCCACCGTTTCCGGAGACCGTCATGGCCGAACCCGTTGTTCCCGTATGCCCGCCGGACCGCGTGGCGACGGCGGCCACACCGGCCGCCGCCACGCGCCGCCCGGTCGACGGAATGTTCCATTCCTGGGACCTGTCCACCGGCGTCGACGGCCCGGGCACCCGCTTCGTCGCGTTTCTCGCCGGCTGCCCGCTGAGCTGCCTGTACTGCCACAATCCCGACACCCGACAGATGCGGGACGGTCGGCGTGCCTCCGCGGACGCGATCGTCCGCGAGGCCGCCAAGTACGTGGATTTCATCCGGGTCTCCGGAGGCGGAGCCACCGTCAGCGGCGGCGAACCACTGCTCCAGCCGGTCCTCACCGGCGAGCTCCTGCACCGTTTCAAACACGAACTCGGCCTGCACACCGCGCTGGACACCTCCGGCTTCCTCGGCGCCCGCGCCACCGCAGCGATGCTCTCCGACACCGATCTCGTGCTGTTGGACATCAAGTCCTGGGACCGGGTGCTGTACCGGCACCTGACCCGCCAGGAGCTGGATCCGACCCTGCACTTCGCCCGGCGCCTGGCCGACCTCGGCAAGGACGTGTGGGTGCGCTTCGTCCTCGTCCCCGGCCTCACCGACGCCGAGGAGAACCTGGAGGGCGTCGCCGCGTTCACCGCCTCGCTCGGCAACGTCACGCGGGTCGACGTGCTCCCGTTCCACAAGCTCGGCACGGAGAAGTGGCGTGCGCTCGGCCTGGAATTCACGCTCTCGGACACTCCTGTGCCCACCTGCGACCAGATGGCTTCGGCTCGCGCGGTGTTCGTGGCCCATGGTCTGCAGGCCCTCTGACGGCGCGTCTGCGGTGCCGGTGCGGGTCCTGGCCCAGGTCTCCCCCAGCATGCGGCCGGCGAACGGGCTGCCGGGGCGGACCTCGGCCTGCCCGGCGTTCAGGCCGGGTACCTCGCGGGTGAGGTGGGCGAACCGTCCCACGATGCCCGGTGCTCCGAGGATCTCGGCGAGAGGGTCGGCCTCCTCGCCGGCGAGCCGGAGCACCGGCCGGGCTTCGTCGGGGCCGACACCCGGGTAGACGACCAGCTCGAAGTCGCCGGAGCGCTGGGCGACGAGTCCGATCCGGTCGCCCTCGTGGTTGACGAACAGCACCTTCCGGACCAGGCGGTGGCCCCTTGTCAGGAGGCCTGTTCGCAGGTCGCCGTGGAGCGGCGCCCGGTGCGCTCTCCGGATGCGCAACGCGTTGATCGACGCTGGCCGGGAGGCCCAGCCGATGGTGGTCGGCGCGGAGCCGGGGCGGCTTCACCGGCTTGCTGCTCGGCTCGGTCAACCAGGCACTGCTGCACCGCACGCACCGGCCCCGTCGCCGTCGTCCGCGGCACGGAGTGATCGTGTCCCCGGCAAACACCCCTGCACAGCCGCCTTTGCGGCGGCAGGCCGCCGAGGGGTGTTTCCGGCCTCGGCGTGGACCCGGCCGGGACCCGGTCTCGGCGGACGCCGAACAGCGGGCCGCTGCCTGCGGGGCCATGAGGCCGGCCGTGCCCGGCCGTCAGACCGCGATCATCAAGGACGCCATCGTCATCGCGGTCGTCCCGCTCATCAACGCCGCCATCGGCAGCACGGTGATCCGCACGGGTGTCGGAGGGCCGTAGGATCTTGGCTGCCGCGACGGCCGCATGTAACACATGCGTTCGGGCGATGACAGGGCCATCCGGGGCATGATGGGGTGGCACCTTTTCCGGAGGGAGCGGGGATGGCGGAGAGTCCGACACAGGGGCGGAAGGGCGTCCCGGCGGCGCCCCAACTACGGCTGGACGAGCTGCTGGAAGGCCTGCAGGCACAGGTGGAACAGGTCCGGGCGACACGCGACCGGGTGCACACGCTGCTGGACGCGGTTCTCTCCATCGGCACGGATCTGGATCTCGACGTGGTGCTGCGCCGGATCACCGAGTCCGCCGTGACACTGGTGGACGCCCAGTACGGGGCCCTGGGAGTGATCGGCGAAGAGGGGAAGATCCGGCAGTTCATCACGGTCGGCATGGATGAGGACACCATCGAGGCGATCGGTCACTATCCCGAGGGGCAGGGCATCCTCGGGCTGGTGATCCGCGAACCGGAGCCGCTACGCCTGGCCGACCTGGGCCGCCATCCCCACTCGGTGGGCTTCCCCGCGGGGCATCCGCCGATGACCACGTTCCTGGGGGCACCGGTGCGCGTGCGCGACCAGGTTTTCGGCAACCTGTACCTGACCGACAAGCGGGGTGGCGCGCAGTTCGACGAGGACGACGAGGCGGTGCTGCGCACACTCGCGGCCGCGGCCGGCGTCGCGATCGACAACGCCCGCCTGTACGAGGACACCCGGCGCCGGGAGCAGTGGCTGGCGGCAAGCAGCGATCTGACCCGCAGCTTGCTGTCGGGCACCGACCCGGACCGGGTCCTGCACCAGGTCGCCGCCACCGTCAGAAGGCTGTCCTGCGCTGATCTGGTAACGCTGGCGGTGCCGCTGGACGGCGGCGAGGAGCTGGTGATCGAGGCCGCCGAGGGCGACGGCGCTGAGCAGGTGCGCGGGCTGGTCCTGCCGGCCGCCACACTGGCCGCGAAAGTCTACCGTTCCAACCAGCGGATCGCCAGTGGTTCCCTGTCCGACGAGCCGCAGTCCGGGGGCGGCTCTGCGGCACGAATCGACCTGGGGCCGGGATTCCTGCTCCCGCTGGGCGGTGGCGAGGACGTGCGCGGGGTTCTGCAAGTCGCCAACCTGCCTGACGGCACAGAGTTCTCCGAGGCCACCATGGCCATGATCAGCGGGTTCGCCGACCAGGCCGCACTCGCCCTGGAGATCGCCGAGCACCGGCGCGAGGCCGAGCAGCTCATGGTCCTGAGCGACCGCGACCGCATCGCCCGCGACCTGCACGACCTGGCTATCCAACGGCTGTTCGCCTCCGGGCTCACCCTGAACTCGGTCCTCGGCCGCATCGCCGACCGGCCCCAAGTCGCCGAGCGTGTCCAGCGGGTCGTCGACGACCTCGACGACACCATCAAGACCGTGCGCGGCACGATCTACGCACTGCGCGAACGCGACCGCGCCGACGCCCGCGGTGGGCTGCGGGGAAAACTGCTGGCCGAGACCGACCAGGCCGCCGCCGTAGTCGGCTTCGCCCCCGCCCTGCGCATGACCGGCCTGCTGGACACCGACGTCCCCGCCGACCATGCCGAGCACCTGCTGGCAGTCCTGCGCGAAACCCTCTCGAACACCGCCCGGCACGCACACGCCACCGCCGTCGAGGTCACCGCCGAGACGGACGGCAGCCGGCTCCACCTGCGCGTCGCCGACAACGGCACCGGCATCGACCCGTCGGTCACCCGCCGCAGCGGCCTGGACAACCTCCGCCGACGCGCCACCGATCTCGGCGGCAGCTTCACCCTCACCCCGAACGAGCCCACCGGCACCATCGTGGAATGGACGGTGCCGCTCCCCACCCAAGCCGAAGTCTGAAGCCCGTACCGGGGCAGCCAGAGCGCTGAGGAAGGCGGCCTGCGGCATCGGACGAGAGGGCGGACGACCGGCTTCCGGCAGCAGGTGGGAGAGCAGCGGCTCGGTGGTCTCAGCGTGCGCCTGGCAGCCGCAGTACTCGCACACCGCCGTCTCTCCCTTCCTGTCCGGTTCGTGCCTGTCAGCTGCGTGGGGTCACACGGTGGTCTGTGGGGTGCGGTGCCGGCGTCCCCGGCCGGTGCGCGGAGCCCGGTGGCCATCGCGGACAGCGGAGCGGACAACGGTGAGGGTGCAGGCCAGCGCTGCTGTACCGACGACCGCGAGCAGTACGAGACCGGCCGCGTAGGTTCCGTACTCGCCGTAGAGGGAGCCCATCACCAGAGGCGGGAGAAAGCCGCCCAGGCCGCCCGCGGCGCCGACGGCACCGGTGACCGAGCCGACCTGGTTGGCGGGAGTGAGCAGGGCCACCAGGGCGAAGGCCGCTCCGCTGCAGGCGCCGAGTGCGGCGGCCATGGCCAGGAAGGCGATGGTGCCGACCGGGGCCAGGGGCGGGGTGAACGACTGGGCCACGGCGCCGGCCACGACCACGGCCAGCGAGCCGGCCAGCACCCGGACCGGGCCGATGCGGTCCGACAGCCAGCCTCCGATCGGACGCATCGCCACCGCCAGCAGCACGAACCCGGCCATGCGGTTCGCGGCGTCGGCCTGGGTCAGGCCATAGCCGGTCCTGAGGTAGGTGGGCAGGTAGACGGAGAAGGCGACGTAGCCACCGAACGCGACCGCGTACAACGCGGACGCCTGCCAGGTGATGCCGAGGCGGGCGGTCGCGGCCAGCCGGCGGGCCAGGGGCTCGGTCGGCACGGTGCGTCCGGGTGCGTCGCGCAGCAGCAGGGCGGCGGCCATGGCGTACGCGGCGAGCATCGCGGCGGTGATCAGGAACGGGGTCGCCATGCTGTCGGCGTCTACGAGCTTGACCGTGGTCAGGGCGCTGATGGCGGTGCCGCCCATGCCGGCGCCGAAGACGCCGATGGCCATGCCACGCCGCTCGGGCGGGAACCAGGCGTTGACGAGGGGCACGCCGACGGCGAAGGCGGTGCCGCCGATGCCGAGGAAGAACCCTCCGCTCAGCAGCGCGGGAAGGGAGGAGTGTCCGGCCAGGCCGAGGTAGAGCACCGGAATGATGGTGACGGCCGACACGATCGGGAACATGACCCGGGCCGCCGAACCGGTCGGTCAGCGCGCCGACCGGGATGCGGCCCAGGGAGCCGACCACGACGGGCACCGCCACCAGGAGCGACTGCTCGAATGACGACAGGTCGAGGCTGTCCTTGAACCGGGGACCGAGGGGGCTGAGCAGCGCCCACGCCCAGAAGTTCACGGCGAAACCGATCGTGGCCAGGGCCAGAATCAGCCACGCCTGGCGTGGTATTACCGGAGCACCTGACGGTGATCTGTCAGTCTTCGGCTTCAACGGCTGGACCATGTTGTCCATCTCTTTCCTCTGCGTGGTGTTGGGGCGCCACCGGGATCGCATACGCACGGCAGGGGCTCTTTGCCTGCCCAACGGCGTCCGGTGACCACTGTCCGCATCCGGGGCCACCGCCAGCACGGGCCATCAGTCCCTGTCGGGGGCCGGACAGGCCCGGATTCGGACCCGGGCAACAGGTTGCCAACGCGGCCGCGGCGAAACAGCGGCTGCAATCGGCGGTCCGGGAGCTGTGTGGGGGTAGGGCCGGTCGGCCCTACCCCCACACAGCTCCCGCGGGGGACGATGGACTGATGTTCCAGACGGACGGCTTTCGCGCACTCGACCGGCGGGAGTGCTTGCGCCTGCTGGCCAAGGTGCCGGTCGGCCGCGTGGTGTACACCCGACAGGCACTGCCCGCGGTCCTGCCCATCAACTTCTCCCTGGACACGGACGCCTCCGTGCTGCTGTACACCTCACCGGCCTCGGATCTCGTCCACGCCATCGACGGCGTCGTGGTCGCCTTCGAGGCGGACGAATTCGATGCGGCGACCCGGTCCGGCTGGAGTGTGGTCGTCACCGGGCGGGCCACGAGGGTGACCGATCCCGCCGAACACGAACGGTTGTCCCAGACCGACCCCAGCTCCTGGATGCCCTTGCGGGACGCGGTGTTCGTACGGATCGAGTCCGAGATGGTCACCGGCCGCGAACTCGGGGGAACGCCCGGCGCGCAGTGAGGCGCCCCGCGGCGAGCGCGGGGCAGGTGGCCAGCGGGGGCCATGGCCGGATGAACCGGACGTCCCCGCTGTCGGCCCCTTCCAAGGCTGTGATCACGGGGAGCCGACCGGGCCCTGCCACGACGTGGCCCTGTCGGCATCGCCCGCTGCCCTCTCCATCGCCCGGCCTCGGACCCGGCACCGGGACCATTGGTCCCTATTGCCAGCAGCAGCACGGGGCCGGTAGGCCATCTGCCAAGGACCACCAGCCCCGGGTGTCGGATGCCCTGCCCCGCCTAGCGTCCTGGCCATGGAGAACGATCAGAAGGCACGGCAGCGGAAGTCGCACGCCGCAGAAGGCTGGCCGCTGGCGGCCCGCAGGCTGCTCACGCGCAGCGAGGTATCTGCCGACGGGCGCGCCGTGTTCGGGGAGAACGAGGGCAAGTGGGAGGGCTTCTACCGGGACCGGTGGACGCACGACAGGGTGGTGCGCTCCACGCACGGGGTGAACTGCACCGGGTCCTGCTCGTGGATGGTGTACGTCAAGGACGGCATCATCACCTGGGAGCACCAGGCCACCGACTACCCGTCGATCGGTGCGGACTGCCCCGAGTACGAGCCGCGCGGCTGCCCCCGTGGAGCCTCGTTCTCCTGGTACACGTACTCCCCCGGCCGGGTGCGCTACCCGTACGTGCGAGGCGCACTGCTGAAGCTGTGGCGCGAGGCCCGTAAGCGGCTCGGTGACCCGGTGGCGGCCTGGGCCGAGATCACCTCCGATCCCGCCAAGGCGCGGACGTACAAGCGGGCCCGTGGCAAGGGCGGGCTGGTACGTGCGGACTGGGACGAGGTGTCCGAGCTGATCGCCGCGGCCCAGGTGCACACCGTCAAGGCGTACGGTCCCGACCGTGTCGCGGGCTTCTCGCCGATCCCGGCGATGTCAATGGCGTCGTTCGCAGCGGGAGCGCGGTTCCACTCGCTGATCGGTGGCACCCTGCTGTCGTTCTACGACTGGTACGCGGACCTGCCGATCGCCTCGCCGCAGGTCTTCGGTGACCAGACGGACGTCCCCGAGGCGGCGGACTGGTGGAACGCGGGCTATCTGATCATGTGGGGCTCGAACATCCCCGTGACCCGCACGCCCGATGCGCACTTCCTGACCGAGACCCGCTACAACGGCACCAAGGTGGTCGCCGTGAGCCCCGACTACGCCGACAACGTCAAGCACGCGGACGAGTGGCTGGCCCCGCACCCCGGTACGGACGGCGCGCTGGCGATGGCCATGGGGCACGTGATTCTGCGCGAGTTCCTGGTCGACCGTGAAGTGCCGTACTTCCAGGACTACCTGCGCGCGTTCACCGACGCGCCGTTCCTGGTGGCCCTGCGCGAGCACGACCGCGGTCTCGTCCCGGACGGGTTCCTGACCGCCGCCGACCTCGGCCACGACGAAGAGCACGCCGACTTCAAGACCGTCCTCCTCGACCGGGCCACCGGCGAGCTGGTGGTCCCCGGCGGCTCGCTCGGCTTCCGCTGGGGGGAGGCCGGGCAAGGCCGCTGGAACCTCGACCTGGACGGCGTCGTCCCGGAATTGAGCCTCATCGAACACGCCGATGACACCGTCGAGATCGCCCTGCCCCGTTTCGACGAGGGCGCCACGGAAGGCGGCTCGGTCATGGTGCGCGGCGTGCCGGTGCGCCGGATCGGCGGGCGCCTCGTCACCACCGTCTTCGACCTCATGCTCGCGCAGTACGGGGTGCAGCGCCCCGGTCTTCCGGGCAGCTGGCCCTCGTCCTACGAGGACGCCTGCGAGCCGTACACCCCGGCCTGGCAAGAGACGATCACCTCTGTCCCCGCCGAGCAGGCCGCCCGGATCGCCCGGGAGTTCGCCCGCAACGCCGAGCGCACGAACGGCCGGTCCATGATCGCGCTGGGCGCCGGCACCAACCACTGGTTCCACTCCGACACCATCTACCGCGCCTTCCTGGCGCTGACCACCATGACCGGCTGTCAGGGCGTCAACGGCGGCGGCTGGGCACATTACGTCGGCCAGGAAAAGGTCCGCCCGGTCACCGGACAGCAGCACCTGTCGTTCGCCTTCGACTGGCAGCGGCCCACCCGGCACATGGCCGGCACCTCCTACTGGTACCTGAACACCGACCAGTGGCGCTACGAGGCGTTCGGGCCCGATGAACTGGCCTCCCCACTCGGGGAAGGGCGATTCGCGGGCAAGGGGTTCGCCGACTGCCTGGCGCAGGCCGTGCGTCTGGGGTGGACGCCCGGCCACCCCGGCTTCAACCGCAACCCCCTCGATCTGACGGACGAAGCCGCGCGGGCGGGCCGGCCGGTCGCCGAGCACATCGTCGACGAGCTGAAGTCCGGGCGCCTGCGGTTCGCCGCCGAGGACCCCGACGACCCGGCCAACTTCCCCCGCGTGCTGACCGTGTGGCGGGCCAACCTGCTCGGCTCCTCCGGCAAGGGCAACGAGTACTTCCTGCGCCACCTGCTGGGCACCGACTCGACCGTCCGCTCCGAGGAGACCATGCCCGAGCACCGGCCGAAGGACGTGGTGTGGCGCGAGGAGGCACCCGAGGGCAAACTCGACCTGCTGGTCTGCATGGACTTCCGGATGACCTCCACCGGCCTGCTGGCCGACGTCGTCCTCCCGGCCGCGACCTGGTACGAGAAGGACGACCTGTCCAGCACGGACATGCACCCCTTCGTGCACGCCTTCACTCCCGCCATCGCCCCGCCCTGGCAAGCCCGCACCGACTACGACACCTTCCTCACCGTCGCCGACCGGTTCAGCGAACTGGCCGCCGAGCACCTCGGCACCCGTACCGACGTCCTCGCGGTGCCGCTGCTGCACGACACCCCTGACGAACTCGCCCAGCCCGGCGGGGTCGTACGGGACTGGAAGACCGGCGAGTGCGAACCGGTCCCCGGGAGGACCATGCCGAAGCTGGTCGTCATCGAACGGGACTACGCCGCGATCGCACAGAAGATGCGCGCCGTCGGTCCGCTGCTCGACACCCTGGGCACCACCACCAAGGGCATCACCGTCCACCCGAACCAGGAGATCGACGACCTCCGGCGCCGCAACGGCACCGTCAGGGACGGAGTCGCTGCCGGACGGCCCTCGCTCGCCACCGCGTCCCACATGTGCGAAGCGATCCTCGCCCTGTCCGGCACCACCAACGGACGCCTCGCCACCGAAGGCTTCAAGGAGCTCGAGCGGCAGACCGGCAGCGAGGGCCTGGTGGAGCTGGCCTCCGAGCGGGAGGCCGAGCGGATCACTTTCGCCGACACCCGTACCCAGCCCCGCTCCGTGATGACTTCCTACGAGTGGTCCGGCTCGGAGACCGGAGGCCGCCGCTACTCCCCCTTCGTCATCAACACCGAACACAAGAAGCCCTGGCACACGCTCACCGGACGCCAGCACTTCTTCGTCCAGCACGACTGGATGACGGAATTGGGCGAGCAACTCCCCGTGTACCGGCCATCGTTGAACACACCCAAGCACTACGGCGAGGAGCACCTCAACGACAATGGCCGCGCCGAGGTCACTGTCCGCTATCTGACCCCGCACTCGAAGTGGTCCATCCACTCGAACTACCAGGACAACAAGTACATGCTCGACCTGTCCCGCGGTGGGCCCACGATCTGGATGTCCGCCATCGACGCCGAGAAGATCGGGGTCAGGGACAACGAGTGGATCGAGGCGTACAACCGCAACGGCGTCGTCGCCGCCCGGGCCGTGGTCACCCACCGCATGCCGGAAGGCACGGTGTACATGTACCACGCCCAGGACCGCAATGTGAACGTGCCGAAGACCGAGGTCAGCGGCAAGCGGGGCGGCATCCACAACTCGCTGACCCGACTGCTGCTCAAGCCCACCCATCTAGCGGGCGGCTACGCACAGTTCACCTACGCCTTCAACTACTACGGCCCGACCGGCAACCAGCGCGACGAGGTCACCGTCATCCGCCGTCGCTCGCAGGATGTGGAGTACTGACATGCGCGTCATGGCACAGATGGCGATGGTGATGAACCTCGACAAGTGCATCGGCTGCCACACCTGCTCGGTCACCTGCAAGCAGACGTGGACCAACCGCACCGGCGTCGAGTACGCCTGGTTCAACAACGTCGAGACCAAGCCCGGTGTCGGATACCCCCGCCGCTACGAGGACCAGGAGCAGTGGAAGGGCGGCTGGATGCTCGACAAGCGCGGGCGTCTCGTCCTGCGCTCCGGCGGGAGGATCAAGCGGATTCTGTCCCTCTTCTCCAACCCCGACCTGCCGTCCATCGAGGACTACTACGAGCCGGTCACCTACGACTACGACAACCTCGTCAACGCCCCTGCCCAGAAGGACATCCCCGTCGCCCGCCCCCGCTCCGTCCTCACCGGCAAGGCCACCGCCATCACCTGGGGCGCCAACTGGGAGGACGGCCTCGGCGGCGCAACCGAGCACGCCGGCGGCGACCCCAACCTCACCGGGGAGTGGGCGCAGAAGGTCAAGTTCGAGTTCGAGCAGACCTTCCTCTTCCACCTGCCCCGCCTGTGCGAGCACTGCCTCAACCCGGCCTGCGTCTCGGCCTGCCCCTCGGGCGCGATGTACAAACGGTTCGAGGACGGCATCGTCCTGGTCGACCAGGACCGCTGCCGCGGCTGGCGGATGTGCGTGACGGCTTGCCCGTACAAGAAGGTGTACGTCAACCACGCCACCGGCAAGGCCGAGAAGTGCACCTTCTGCTTTCCCCGCATCGAGTCCGGCCAGCCCACCGTCTGCTCCGAGACCTGCGTGGGACGGCTGCGCTACCTCGGGCTGCTGCTGTACGACGCCGACCGCGTCGGCGAGGCCGCGGCCACCCCGGGCGAGAGGGACCTGCTTGGCGCTCAGCGCGACGTCTTCCTCGACCCGCACGACCCCGAAGTCCGTGCGGCCGCACGGGAGTCGGGCATCCCGGACGACTGGATGGACGCCGCCCGCCACTCCCCCGTGTACGACCTGGCCATGCGGTACAAGGTGGCGCTGCCGCTGCACCCGGAGTACCGGACCATGCCGATGGTCTGGTACGTGCCTCCCCTCTCCCCCGTCCTGGACGCCGTCGACGCGGCGGGTGGCAACCAGGACGACCCCGACCACGTCTTCGCCGCCGTCACCCGACTGCGCATCCCACTGGAATACCTGGCGGAACTGTTCACCGCAGGAGACACCGACGCCGTCGCCGGCGTGTTGATGAAGCTCACCGCGCTGCGCTCGTACATGCGCGAGCGCACGCTCGGCGAGGCCGGCGACGAGGCCGCGCTCAGGGCCGTCGGCCTCACCCACCGCGAAGCGGAGGACCTGCACCGACTGCTCGCCGTCGCCAAGTACGCCGACCGGTATGTCGTCCCGGCCGCGCACAAGGAAGACGCCGCCGCCCTGACCGCGATGGAGAACCGCTGCCCGGTCGGGTCCTCCGGCGAGCCGGCGGACGCCGGTGGCCGACATGTGATGCTCGGCATTCCCACCCTGCGCCGCCGTACGCCCGAAGCTCCCGCCGGAGGCCGACCGTGAGCCCGCTGCCCGCAACGATTCCCGCTCTCGTCCGCACCCGAGTCCGCGCGGCCGTGCGCCGCCCGTCCCGGCTCACGCCCGAGGAGGCAGCGGCACGCACCCTGCTGCTACGGCTGTGCTCGCTACTGTTGCAGTACCCGGACCCCGAACTCACCTCCGCCCGACCGACGTTGACGGCGACCGCAGAAGCGCTACCGGCCTCTCCCGCCGCCGGGCACCTGGCCGCCTTCACCGTGTGGTTCGCCGAGCAGGAGCCACAGGCGCTGGAGCGGCACTACGTCGAGATGTTCGACCTGCGCCGCAAGAGCAGCCTCTACCTCACCTACTACCTGCACGGTGACACCCGCCGCCGGGGCATGGCCTTGCTCACCTTGAACCAGCGCTACCAGGCCGCGGGCTGGGACACCGACGGGGGTGAGCTGCCCGACCACCTGCCGGTCGTGCTGGAGTTCGCCGCCCTCGTGGGCCCGGGTGGTGGCGAGGCACCGCTGCGCCTGCACCGGCGCGGGCTGGAACTGATCCACCGGGCGCTGGCCGACGCCGACTCCCCGTACCGGCAGGTCCTGGCTGCACTGCTCACCCTGCTGCCGCCGCCCACCGAGGCGGGCCGCGCGGCGGTGGAGCAGCTCGTCGCCGAGGGTCCGCCGAACGAGGAGGTCGGCCTCGATCCCTACGGGACCTACGGGGACGGGGAGTTCGCCCCGCCGGGCACCTTCGTGCCGCCGACACCCGCCCCGCCGAGCCGTGTTCCGCCCGCCTCGACGAGCATCCGTATGGAAGGCACTCGATGAACGTCTCCCTCGCCGCCGCGGCCGCCGCATCCGCACGTGGCGCCGATCTCCTGCTGTGGGTCGCCGTCCCCTACGTCTGTCTCGCTGTTTTCGCGGTCGGGCACGTCTGGCGCTATCGGCAGGACCAGTTCGGCTGGACCTCCCGCACCAGCCAGCTCCTCGAACACCGGTGGCTGCGCTTCGGCAGTCCGCTGTTCCACGTGGGCGCCTTCATGGTGATCGCCGGGCACGTCGTGGGTCTCGCCATCCCCGACTCGTGGACCGACACCGTCGGCATCACCGAGCACGCGTACCACACCACGGCCGTGTGGGCGGGCTCGGTCGCAGGCGTCGCCATGGTCGCGGGGCTGGGCATGCTGTGTGCCCGCCGCCTGCTGACCCGCCGCATCCGGCTCGGCACCGACCGCAGCGACAAACTCCTCTTCCCGCTGCTGTCCGCCACCGTCGTGCTGGGCATCACCGCCACTTCCGCCCACAACGTGTTCGGTGCCGGATACGACTACCGCTCGACTGTCTCCGTGTGGTTCCGCGGCCTGTTCGTCCTCCAGCCCCGGCCCGAGGCCGTCGCCGGGGCCCCACTGCTGTTCCAGTTGCACGCCCTGAGCGCCTTCCTGCTCTTCGCGGCCTGGCCGTTCACCCGGCTGGTTCACGTGTGGAGCGCGCCGATCGGATACCTGGCCCGCCCGTACCTGGTCTACCGGCGACGCGGCGCCCCGGCCGCGGCCCCGACAACCACGGGCCGGACCCAGTCGACCTCAGGCTTCGGGTGAGCCGCATGAGCCACGGTCCGTGCCGGCACCGGACGCGACGACCGTCTGGCGCCGGCACGCAGTCGGCGCGAACCACCGCACGGGACGGGTGGTGGTGACCACCGGCATCGACGACCCCTGCGAGCACGAGCACCCGGACCCGCTGTTCGTCCAGGTCGATTCAGGAACCGCGGGAGGTGTCGACCACGAGGGAGTGATGGGTGGCCACCCGCACGCATCCACCTGCCCAAGCGGACAGTCCTGGTGCAGGCGGTCGACGGCTCGGAGCAAGGGCTGGAACACGCGCTGTCCCTCGTTCAGCGCATCGAACGCGCAGACTACGCCTTCGAGCCTCGTGCTCCTGAAGGGCAACCCGCACGCCTGGCCCGCCGACCACCTCGATCTCCTGGCGGACCACACACCGGTCGGATTCTCCGACCGCATGGACGCGGTCACCCGGTTCCTCAAAGAGGGCGCTCCACTGGAACGTCCAGTTCCCACGGAGTCATAGGCCGCCGAGCGCTGCGGGCCCCTTTGTCAACTGTGCACAAGATCCGGGAGGCGCCCACACGCACACCCCGGTGACGGATCGCAGGCCTCGGCCGAAACCCGCATCGACGTCGCAGAAGGCGTCGGCGAGCGAGCCGCCGTCAGTGCCCTTCGCCGCCAAAACGGCTCAGCGCACCCCCGACCGAATCTAACTACTCGTCAGTAAAGTCAGCAAAAGGTCAGCATCCGTCCGACCAAACTCGGTTACACCCTGCAACATATGAGACCCGACCGCATGCGCCGGAGGTTCCCCCACCGCGTCGGACGACCTCCCTGCCGAGATGAAAAACGGAGGGCCGGGCACGAACACCACACCCGGCCCAGCCTCCTACAAAACAGCAGGTCAACGCACTCTTCCCCTGGGCTTCAGGTGGGCCGGGGGAAGCTCTGGGGCAGGAATCGGAGGGCCGTCGTAGCCCTTCACCTCGCCGAATCGCGTCCCGTTCATCCAGTCTTCGCGGGCCTGGGCGATATCATCGTGTGACCGTCCGATCCAGTTCCAGAACATCACGATCTCCTCCTCGAACGGCTCGCCGCCCAGCAGCATCAGGCCGGCGTCCGAAGCCGCGCGGAGGGGGAGTTCCGTGCGGCCGCAGCCGAGGTAGAGCATCGAGCCCGGGAGGACCGGGACGCCGTCCACGTGGGCCTCCCCCGACATCGACAGGACCGCGTACTCGAAGTCCGGGTCGAGCGGGAGCCTGGTCTCCGTGCCCGCCGCGAGGGCGAGGTCGGCGCCGACGATCGGGCTGTACGCCGTGCCCGGCGAGGTCGCCGTGTCCAGGGTGCCCAGGATGACCGTCGCGGTCAGGCCCGGGGCGGTCACGTGCGGGAGCTCCGCGTGGTGCTGGAAATGGGGTTCCACAAAGCGGTGGGCCTCCGGGAGGGCCACCCACAGCTGGGCCCCGTGCAGGATGCGGCCGTGCGAGCGGGGGCTCTCCTCGGAGTGGCTGATGCCGCGGCCGGAGGTCATCAGGCCGAGCTCGCGCGGGCGGATCGTCTCCAGGCTGCCGACGCTGTCCCGGTGCAGCACCTCGCCGTCGTGGAGCCAGCTCACGGTCTGGAGCCCGGAGTGGGGGTGCGGGGCGACCTGCATGCCGGGCTCGCCGGCGATGTCGTCCGGGCCGTAGTGGTCGACGAAGCACCAGGCGCCCACCATGCGGCGGCCCAGGTTCGGCAGGAGTCGGCGGACCTCGGTGGACTCCCCGAGCTTGACCGTGCGCGGGCTGAGGAGCTCGCGCACGGGCTCGGCCACGACGAAGCCGCGGCCGCCGCAGGCGGAGAGAGCGGGCTGGCGATCGAGATTGCTCATACCGCACAACTTAGTACCGCCCCCGGCGCCGCGTTCGGTGGAATGTGCGGCTCCCGTCACGTGTTGGAGAGGCGTATACAGCACCTGAACGGCGGAAGGGACGCGATGAACGCGCCGACGACGTACTTCGAGCACGGGACGGCAGCCGAGCGCTGGGCGCGCGCCCGGCTCTTCTTCGACGCGAAGGAGTACGCGACGGCCGCACGCATCCTGGACGCGCTGGCCGCCGAGGTCCCCGAGCAGCTGGCGCCCCGGCTGCTGCTGGCCCGCGCCTACTACCACTCCGCCCAGCTCTCCCGTGCCGAGCACGAGCTCCGCGCCATTCTGGAGCGCTGGCCGGTGGAGGACTACGCGCAGCTGATGCTGGGCCGGACGCTGGAGCGCCGGGGCCGGGCCGCCGAGGCGGCTCCGTACCTGCGGCTCGCCAGGGCCATGGCGGGTGAATTCCCCGAGTAGGCCCACGGAGGGCGGCGCCCCGCCCCGCGTGGACGCGGCGCCGCGGCGGTCACGACGCGGCGCCGCGTGCGGGGGCGGGCGGCCGCCTCGGATAGCCTGGGGGCACGATGAACCGTCTGACCACGCCTTTCGGCTCCTACGAGCTCACCCGCTTCCCCGAAGACCCGCGCGACCGGCTCCGCGCCTGGGACGCCGCCGACGAGTACCTGCTGCGCCACCTCGACTCCGGTACGGGGGAACACGGCCCGGTGGACCTGGCCGGCGCCGGGCAGATCACCATCCTCGGGGACCGCTGGGGGGCGCTGACGACGGCACTGGCCGCGTACCGCCCGACGCAGATCACCGACTCCTACCTGTCCCGGGCCGGCACCGCGGCGAACCTGGACCGCGCCGGCATCGGCACCGCCAAGGCCACGGTGCGGCTGCTGACCACGCAGGACACGCCGCCCGAGCGGATCGACGTACTCCTGGTCCGGGTGCCGAAGAGCCTGGCGCTGCTGGAGGACCAGCTGTACCGGCTGGCCCCGCACGTGCACGCGGGCACGGTCATCGTGGGCACCGGCATGGTCAAGGAGATCCACACCTCCACACTGAAGCTCTTCGAGCGGATTCTCGGCCCGACCAGGACCTCGCTGGCCGAGAAGAAGGCCCGGCTGATCTTCTGCACGCCCGGCGCCACGCCGACGCGGGCCGTCGACCCGTGGCCGGTGACGTACACGCTGGACGAGGACGCGGGTTCGGGCGCCGGCCTGACCGCCGTCAACCACGCCGGGATCTTCTGCGCCGACCGGCTCGACATCGGCACCCGCTTCTTCCTGCAGAGCATCCCGAACAACACGAACGGCGCCCGCGTCGTGGACCTCGGCTGCGGCAACGGCATCATCGGCACGGCGATCGCCGTCGCGGACCCCCGCGCCGAGGTCGTGTTCACCGACGAGTCGTACCAGGCGGTCGCGTCGGCCAAGGCCACGTTCCGCGCCAACGTCCACCACGAGCGCGAGCGGGCCGACTTCCTCGTAGGCGACGGCGTGGCCATGCTGGACCCCGCCTCGGTCGACCTGGTGCTGTGCAACCCGCCGTTCCACTCCCACCAGGCGACGTCGGACGCGACGGCGCTGCGCATGTTCGCGCAGTCGCGCAAGGTGCTGCGTCCGGGCGGTGAGCTGTGGGTGGTCGCCAACCGCCACATGGGTTACCACACCCACCTGCAGCGCCTCTTCGGCAACAGTGAAGTCGTCGCGAGCGAACCGAAGTT
This sequence comes from Streptomyces sp. NPDC097981, assembly GCF_040302565.1. Lineage (NCBI taxonomy): Bacteria > Bacillati > Actinomycetota > Actinomycetes > Kitasatosporales > Streptomycetaceae > Streptomyces > Streptomyces sp. NPDC097981. The sequence goes on along the minus strand of NZ_JBEORW010000008.1, from coordinate 69,633 downwards.
CGTGGTGCTGCGGGCGGTCAAGCGGGACGAGCGGCCGCGCACCGCGTGACCTGCCGGTACACCCGTCGGCAGACCCGCCGTCAGACCCGCGGGTACGTCCTACACTCGGCCGCGTGAGCAGCCTGGTGCGAGATGACGAAGGCACGGACGGGGAGCGCTACCGCCGGGAGGAACTGGCCCTCGCGGCCGGCGTCAAGGTGCGCAACCTGCGCTACTACCAGGAGCGCGGGCTGCTGCCGCCGCCGCGCCGCGAGGGCCGGATCGCCTGGTACTCCGCGGACCACCTGACCCGGCTGCGGCTGATCAGCGATCTCCTGGGGCGGGGGTACAGCGTCAACGGGATCGCCGAGCTGCTGCACGCCTGGGAGGCGGGCGGAGGCCTGTCCCAACTGCTGGGCCTGGAACGCGCGATGACCCGTGACTGGGTCCAGGAGGAGCCGGTCACGATGACCCTGGCCGAGCTGCGCGAGCTGTTCGGTCCGGCGGCGACGGCCGAGGACACCCGGCGGGCCGCGGAGCTGGGGTACGTGACGATCGAGGGCGACCGGGTCACGCACCAGAGCCGGCGGCTGCTGGAGGCGACGCTCACCCTCGTGCGGCAGGGGGTGCCCCTCGCGGAGATCCTCGATGCGGGGGACTTCGTACAGATTCAGGCGGCCGCGCTCGCCGACCGGTTCGTCGGACTGTTCCGGCGGCATGTGATCGGCCCGGACGGGCTGGAGAGCCTTTCGGCCACGCAACTGGATCACGTCTCGGACGCGGCGGCGGCGCTGCGTCCCGTGGCGGGCGAGGTCGTGGCCGCGGAGTTCGCCCGGGCGATGGCCCGGCGGGTGGAGGCGGAGGTCGCCGAACTGCTGCGCACGGAGCAGTGACCGGCCGGTAGGAGTCGGCCTGAATGGCACGCTCGAACAACCTTGCCAACCCCCATTGGCACTCTTACATTCAACTCGTCGGTAACAACGGTGCACAGCCGAAATAAGGGATGATCTCATGGCAGATTCCCCCGATTTATCGGATTCCCCCGCCCCGTCCGGCAGAGACGACGAGGGAGGCGGCCGCGTCCACTGGCGCCGCTTCGCCGTCCTGACCGTCCCCGCCGTCGCCGTGACCGCAGGCCTCGGCATCGCCCTCGCACAAGGCGCCCTCGCCGCCTCCTTCGCCGTTTCGGGCCAGCAGTTCAAGGTGTCCGCGACGAGCCTGGAGGGCGAGGGCTTCGCCCAGTACGGCAGCATCGACGTCAACGCCCGCGAGGAGCTCGTCCCGGTGGCGGTCACCGCCATCAAGGAGGCGAAGCTCCACAGCCTCTGCCAGTCGGTCGTGACCACGCTCCCGGTCGTCGGCGACATCTCGCTGAACCTCACCGCCGGGAAGAAGAGCCCCGTCGAGGCGAGCAACCTGTTCGTCGACGCCACCCAGCTCTCCGGCAACGCCGTCTTCACCAACATCGAGATCGGCCGCGACGCCTCCACCCTCGACAAGGGGCCGACGGAGGCCGTGGGCATGCAGGACCTGTTCGCCCAGCAGGCGGACACCGTCAGCATCACCGATCTCCAGCAGACGGCGTGGGCGACGAACGCGGGCACCTTCAAGCTCTCCGGACTCAGCATGAACATCAGCAAGGGCAAGAAGGAATGCTTCTGAGCCCTTGGCAGCGGTGGCGACGGTGGCGACGGGGCAGGCCGTTCTGGGGAGGTCTCTTCGCCGTCCTCGCCGGGGCCGAGATCTGCGCCCTCCCCCTGGCACCGCTGAAGGTGATGCTCCAGCAGGGCATCGCGGGCATCCCGTCCGTGCTGATGGGCATCGTCATGATCGTGCTCGGCCTGACCGCCTGGTTCTCGCCCGCGCAGCGGAGCCTCGCCGGCGTCCTCACCACGCTCATCGCCACCGCCGCGCTGGTCCTGTCGAACCTCGGCGGGTTCCTGATCGGCACCCTGCTCGGGATCCTCGGCGGCGGGCTGATGTTCGCCTGGCAGCCGCACGCCGCCCCGCGCCCCTCCCCCGAAGCGCAGCCCGCCGCGCCGCAGTCCCCCGTACCGCCACAGTCCGCCGCACCCACCCAGTCCCCCACTCCAACCGGCACCACTGGGCACCCCGATCCCCAAGGAGCACAGCCATGAGCCGCACGCGTACCGCGCTCGCCCTCGGCCTGGCCGCCGCCGGAGCGCTGTCGGTGGCCTCGGTCACCGCCACCGCCGCGCCCTTACCGCTGGCCGGGTCGACGACCGTCACCCCGGCCGGAGACTCCTTCAAGGCCACCCTCAGCGGGAAGGCCACCCTCAAGGCCGGTTCGGTGACGGTGACCTGTACGGTCTCCGTCTCCACCGGCACCGTCCCTGCCGCCCCCGGGAACCACAACGCCGACGGGCCCGTCTCGTCGCCGATCTCGCCGCCGACGTACAGCTCGTGCACGTCCGGCATCCCGGGGGTGACCCCGACGGTCACCACCAGCGGTTCCTGGTCGGTGTCGATGCAGGACGGCTCCCCGATCACCGCGACCATGACCGTCCCGGTCGGCGGGCTCGTCGTGCACACGACCGGCCTGGCCACCTGTACGGTCACCGCGGCGCCGTCCGCCCCGGCGAACGTCGCCGCGAGCTGGGTGAACGGCGCCCCGCCGAGCCTGACCTTCGCCAATGCCTCCGTGCCGGTCACGGTCACCGGCGGGTTCGGCTGCCCGACCAGTGCGACCTCGTCCGCCTTCAACGCCGTGTACAAGGTCACCGACACGACCGACCCGTCACAGCAGATCACCGTCGGCCCCTGACCGGCGGCGGCCCGCGTACGGGGAGGGCCGTCGGCCCGGAGCGATCCGGGCCGGCGGGCCTTCGCATCGGTGGACTGGCCTTGCCGTCGGCGTCAACGTCTACGTTCCTGTGCGAGGCCGGTGAGACGACCGGCCGCCGGACCTCGGTGAACGGAGCACAGGCGATGGACGAGACGGAAGTCAGGGCGGTCAGGGAGGCCGACGTCCGGTTCTTCGAGGCGCTGGTCCGCGCCGACGGCACGGCACTGGACCGGTTGCTGCACGAGCGGTTCGTCCTCGTCGACGTGCTGACCGGCTCCGTGGTCCCGAAGGCGGGCCTGGTACCGCTGATCGCCTCGCGGCGCCTGGTGTTCGACGCGATCGACGCCGTGGATCCGGACGGCGAGGCACCGGAGGTACGGTTCTTCGGCACGACGGCGGTGGCCGTCGGCCGCACCACCATGACGGGCAGCTTCGACGGGGCGCCCTTCGCCGCCCGCAGCCGCTACACGCACGTCTTCACCACCGACGCCGGCGTCGGCGGCCACGACGGGCGCGGCGGGCACTGGGTTCTCGTCAACGCGCAGGGTACGCCACTCGCCTGACGCACTGCCCGGCATCGACGGGAAAATCCGTTGCCGCGGGTGCGGGCGGTCGGACAGGCTCGCCGGCATGTCCCAGAAGACCCCTTCACCCCAGACCGCGAAGCCGGCTACGGAACCGAGTACGCCGCGCAGTGTCGCCGACCTCTTCTCCGGTGGGCGGCTCACCGCGATCCCGCGCAAGGCCGCCCGCCGCGAGCAGCTCCTCGCCCACCTCGCCGAGACCCTCTTCGTACAGGACCGGGCGTACACGGAGCCCGAGGTGAACGACGCGCTGCGCACCGTGCACGAGGACTGCTCCGCGCTGCGGCGGTACCTGATCACCTCGGGCCTGCTGACCCGCACCCGGGACGGCGGCAGCTACCGGCGGGCCGGCGTCCCGGACTCCGCTATCCCCGGTACGCCTCCAGCAGCCTGAGCCAGATCTCACTGATCGTCGGGAAGGCCGGGACCGCGTGCCACAGCCGCTCGATCGGGACCTCCCCCGCGACCGCGATCGTGGCCGCGTGCAGGAGCTCGGCCGCACCCGGGCCGACGAAGGTGGCCCCGAGGATCACCTCCCGGTCCAGGTCGACGACCATCCGGGCCCGGCCGCGGTACCCGTCGGCGTACAGGCCCGCGCCCGAGACCTTGCCCAGGTCGTGGTCGACGGCGCGGACCCGGTGGCCGGCCCGCTCGGCCTCCGCGAGGGTGAGGCCCACCGCCGCCGCCTCCGGATCGGTGAACACCGCCTGCGGCAGCGCCTGCGTATCGGCGGTCGCCGCGTGGGCACCCCAGCGGCCGGTGTCGAGCGCGGGGCTGCCCGCCGCTCGGGCGGCGATGGCCGCCCCGGCGATCCGGGCCTGGTACTTGCCCTGGTGGGTCAGCAGCGCGCGGTGGTTCACATCGCCCACGGCGTACAGCCAGTCGTGGCCCTGGACCCGGCAGCTGTCGTCGACCGGAATCCAGTCGCCGGGCGTCAGCCCGACGGTCTCCAGCCCGATGTCCTCGGTGTGCGGCGAGCGGCCCGTCGCCATCAGCAGCTCGTCACCCTCAAGGAACTCGCCACCCTCCAGTACGACCCGGACGGGCCCGGTCGAACCGTCCCGTACGACCGCTTCGACGCTCACGCCCGTACGGACCACCGCGCCGGCCTCGCGCAGTGCGTCGGCCACCAGTTCGCCGGCGAAGGGCTCCATCCGCGGCAGCAGCCGGGAGCCGCGTACCAGGACCGTCACCGCGGAACCGAGGGCCTGCCAGGCCGTGGCCATCTCGGCGGCCACCACCGAGCCGCCCACGATCAGCAGCCGGCCCGGCACCTGCCGGGCGGAGGTGGCCTCGCGGCTGGTCCACGGCCGCGCCCCGGCGAGCCCCGGCACGTCCGGGACCACGGCCCGGGTGCCGGTGGCGACGACCACCGCGTGCCGGGCGGAGAGCACGTGATGCTCCCCCTCGGGGCTGGTGACGGCCACCTTGCGGACGCCGTACAGGCGCCCGTGGCCGCGGTAGACGTGGGCGCCGATCGAATCCAGCCAGTCGACCTGGCCGCCGTCCTTCCAGTCACCCGTCCAGTAGTCGCGGTGCGCGAACACGGCCGCCGCGTCGAGCGGCCCCCCGACGGAGCCCGCGAGGCCGGGCACCCGGCGGGCGTCGGCCCTGGCCAGCACGGGGCGCAGCAGCGCCTTGCTCGGGATGCAAGCCCAGTACGAGCACTCCCCGCCGATGAGTTCGGCCTCCACCAGGGCCGTGCTCAGTCCGGCGGCGCGGGTCCGGTCAACGATGTTCTCGCCGGCCGGGCCCCCGCCGAGCACCACGACGTCGTACTCCACCGCTACCGACACAGTCACCTTCCGGGGCTCCAGGGGCTCATGTCCCTGTCACCTTACGTGCGGACGACGGGCGGCGCGGGAGACGCGCGGCGGCGGAACGGGAGACGGGTTCCCTCCGCCCGGTGCCGGCCGGAGGGGACCGGGCTCAGGCCTCCGCCGTACCGGTGGAATCCGCCGGGCCCGCCCCGCCCTCCCGCTGCGACGCGGCGATCTTCGCGCGCACCTCGTCCATGTCCAGTGCCCGCGCCTGCCCGATGAGGTCCGTCAGCGCGGCCTCCGGCAGCGCACCGGGCTGCGCGAAGATCGCAACCTGGTCCCGGACGATCATCAGCGTCGGAATCGAGGTGATCTGGAAAGCGGCGGCCAGCTCCTGCTGCGCCTCCGTGTCCACCTTGGCGAAGACCAGGTCGGAGTGGGCCTCCGAGGCCTTCTCGTAGACCGGGGCGAACTGGAGGCAGGGCCGGCACCAGCCCGCCCAGAAATCGATCAGCACGAACGGGTTCTCGCTGACCGTCCGGTCGAAGTTCTCCTTGGTGAGCTCGACAGTAGCCACGGTGTCCAGACCTCCTGATTGCCTTGTATGCACCTGAACGATCGGCACGGCCCGTGCATTCCGGCAGCTGCGCCGACCGTTCAGAAGGGGTGCCCCGCCGGGGTCGAGCGGACCGTGGTCCAGCGCAGCTCCGTGAAGGCGTCCAGGTTCGCCTCGCCGCCGAACCGGGCTCCGGTGCCGGAGGCTCCGACCCCGCCGAAGGGGGCGACCGCCTCGTCGTTCACCGTCTGATCGTTCACGTGCGCGATCCCGGTCGGGATCCGCCCCGCCAGGTCGAGTCCGCGTGCCGCGTCCCGGGTGACGATCCCGAGGGAGAGGCCGTACGGGCCGGCCGAAGCCAGGGCCACCGCCTCCTCCTCCGTCGCGAAGGGCCGTACGGGCGCCACCGGGCCGAAGACCTCCTGCGCGTAGGCGGGTGTGTCGTCGCAGACGCCCGCCAGCACGGTCGGCCGGTAGAACAGGCCCTCGTGGGTGCCGCCGGTGACGAGCTTGGCCCCCTGCTCGGCGCCGGCCTCGACCAGGGCGTGGACCCGTTCCAGCTGGCCGCGGTCGATCAGCGGCCCCAGGTGCACCCGCTCGCGGTACGGGTCCCCCACCACCAGCGCCTCGGCCCGCGCGGCGAGCCGCTCGACGTACTCCTCGTACAGCGAGGCGTGCACGAGGTGCCGGCCGGCCGTCATGCAGATCTGGCCCTGGTGGAAGAACGAACCCCAGGATGCCTGGGCGACGGCGGCCTCGACATCGGCGTCCTCCAGTACGACGAGCGCGGAGTTCCCGCCCAACTCCAGGTGCGCCCGCTTGAGATGACGGCCCGCCAGTTCACCGACGAGCCGTCCCGCGGCCGTGGACCCGGTGAACGAGACCACGCGCACCAGCGGATCGGCGACCACCGCCGCCCCGGTCTCCGCGCCCCCGGGCAGCACGTGGAGCAGTCCGTCCGGCAGCCCGGCGGCGGCGAAGACGGCGTCGAGCGCGAGGCCGCCGCACACGGCGGTCCGCCGGTCCGGCTTGAGCAGCACCGCGTTGCCGAGGGCGAGGGCCGGCGCGACCGAGCGGATCGCCAGGATCAGCGGCGCGTTGAACGGAGCCACCACGCCCACCACCCCGGCCGGTACCCGGCGGGTGAAGGACAGGCGCGGCGCCTCGCTCGGCAGCACCTGGCCGGCCGGGCGGGAGGCCAGCGCGGCCGCCTCGTAGCACTCCTGCGCGGCGACGTGCAGCTCGAAATCGGCCTTGCCGGGTATGGAGCCGGACTCCCGCACCAGCCAGTCCCGCAGCTCCGCGGCGTGGGCGGTGAACAGGTCGCCGGCGCGGCGCAGGACGGCGGCCCGCTCCATGTGCGTGGCCCGCGCCCAATCCTGCTGGGCGGACCGGGCCCGCACGGCGGCCTCCGCAACATCGGCGGGGGCGGACAGTGCGAGGGTGGCCAGGGTGCGGCCGGTGGCGGGTTCGACGACCGGGGCGGCGCCTCCGGTGAGGGTCGGTCCGTCCTGCCAGAGCGTCGGTTCGAGGAGCGGCATGGCGCGGGGCCTCCGGTGGGGATGGGCGGGGCAGGGGGCGGCAGCACGCGCCATCGTGCCAGACCGGAGGCACCACATCTCTTCGGTTATCGGGCAGTTATCGGGTAGTTGACGGTCCGTCGTGACCGGAAACGATCGACGGCCGTCGACGGCCCGGCGGGGTGGGCGTGTTCGGACCCGTCAGCGCTCCAGGACGAGCGCGATGCCCTGGCCGACGCCGATGCACAGCGTCGCCATGCCGGTACCCGAGCCGGCCACGGCCAGCTGGTGCGCCACCGAGCCGGCCAACCGGGCCCCGGAAGCACCCAGCGGGTGACCGATCGCGATGGCGCCGCCGCGCGGGTTGACCACCGTCGGGTCCAGCTCGGGCCAGGCCGCCAGGCAACCCAACGCCTGTGCCGCGAAAGCCTCGTTGAGCTCAAGGACGGAGAGGTCCGGCAGGCTGCGGCCCGCCTTGGCGAGCGCCCGCTGCACGGCGTCGACCGGGCCCAGGCCGAAGAGCTGCGGCTCGATGCCGGTGACGGCAGAGGCGCTGATCCGGGCGAGCGGCTCCCGGCCGGTGGCCGCCAGCCCCTCCTCGTCCGTCAGCAGCAGCGCCGCCGCGCCGTCGTTGAGCGGGGAGGCGTTCGCGGCCGTGACCGTACCCGTGCCGTCTGTCCGGAATGCGGGCTTCAGGCGGGCCAGCGCCTCGGGGGTGGAGCCCTCCCGGATGCATTCGTCGCGTACGAGGTCCACGCCGGGGTACGGGACGACCTCGTCGGTGTACAGCCCTGCGGCCCAGGCGTCCGCGGCCTTGCGGTGGCTCTCCAGGGCGAACAGGTCCTGGGCTTCGCGGGTGATGCCGTGCTTCTCCGCGATCAGTTCGGCGCCCTCGCCGAGCGAGCCCGTCCATTCCGCGGGCATGCGCGGGTTGGTCATCCGCCAGCCGAGGGTGGTGGACCACATCTGCTGGTGGGCGGCCGGGAAGGGCCTTTCGGGCTTCTGCACCACCCAGGGGGCGCGGCTCATGGACTCCACGCCGCCCGCGATCGCGACGGAGGCGTCACCCAGCGCGATCGCCCGGGCGGCCTGGATCACCGCTTCGAGCCCCGAACCGCAGAGCCGGTTCACGGTGACCCCGGGGACCGACACCGGGAGCCCGGCAAGCAGCACCGCCATCCGTGCCACGTCGCGGTTGTCCTCGCCCGCGCCGTTGGCGTCGCCGAAGACCACGTCGTCGATCCGGCCGGGGTCGAGGTCGGGCGTACGGTCCACCAGCGCGCGCACGACGTGCGCGGCGAGGTCGTCCGGGCGGACTCCGGCGTAGGCGCCGCCGAACTTGCCGATCGGGGTGCGGACAGCGTCGACGACGTACACGTCGCGGACGGTGCGGCTGCTCATGGGGGCTCTCCTGGGCGGATCCGTACGGGCGGCGCCGGGTCGGTGCCGTGGTCGGCGCCCGGTACGGCGCCGGGCGCGCCCGGTGGGGCGCGCCCGCAGTCTCCGTCCGCAGGTCACCGCCTGTCAACGACCCTCGGTCGGCCAGGGGCGGACGGCCTCGGCCGGCCGGGCGCGGACCGTCACGAGACTGCCGTCAGGTCGACTCCCGGTGGATGGCCGCGGCGGCCGTCAGGTCGTGCCGCTGCGTGATCCCGGACGGCTCGCGCGCGCACCGACCGGTCCACAGCGTGGCCAAGGGGCCCCCGGTGGGCAGCCCGATCTGCACCGTGCCCTGCCGGGGCCGCAGCATCCTGCCGATGAACAGGTCGTCCGCGCCCATGCCCGCGACGTCCCCGGGGATCCGCAGGCCCTCGTGCGGCAGGGCGCGCATCAGCAGCACCGCGTACTCGTCGTTGTACGCGACGCAGCTCGGCCCAGGCGCGGGCGGCGGCAGCGCCGAACGCGTCGTACTTCACCGCCCGGCATGTTCGCTGCATAATCCAGTAGGAAACCCATCAGGTCCGGCTCGATAACGTGACGGCACCTCTGTTAAAAGGATCGAACCGATCTGGGGAGTCGCAGGTCAAGTGGGCGGGCCCTGGGTAGAACAAGGAAGCCGACCAAGGTCCCTGCCTTGGGCAGTTGCGGGTGTGGGACAAACTCACCGCCGGGCTGGGGAAGTTGTGTCCGCGCCGGCCGTCCGAGAAGGCACTGCGGGACCTGCGCCGCATTCTGTGGCGGCTCCGCTGAAGCTGCTGTTCACCGTCCCGGCCGGGCCGACGGCCCGGCCTCAGACTCCTGGCGTCTGCCACCGGCGCGGCCTCCGCGTCACATGAAGGCCCGACCCGCACAGCGCGGAAACGTTACGGTACTGGTTATTCACGTCTGAGAGTTAATCCTTCGGAAGTCGTCAATTAGGGCGCACTCCGGTGTGAAAGAAAGTGCATTTGCAGTCATTGTGATAATTGCACTAGTCACCGAGTGCTCCAGTTCCACTCTTTCGGTTCTGGCGTCCATCGGATTGCATTGACATCAAGCGAGACGGACCGCCCGGATCAGTCGACCGGGCCAACGCTTCGAACCGGATGGCCGGCCCTCTGCGTCAGGGCAGGGTGACCATCCTCGTGAGATGCGGGACCGTTCCGCCGTGCAACGTCCGACGGCTTCGTGACACACGTCAGCATCGCCCACCGGCAAGCCCGGGATACACGCAAGTCGTGGACTCGTACCACTGACGGCCAGGCAGTCGCACGCCTGCCGCTGGAGCACCACGAACGCAAGGAGATCCGTCATGGCAACCCTCACCTCCCTGTCCCCCACCCAGAGCCACAACGGGCAGACTCTGACCCTCACGGGCACGGGCCTGGCGAACACGACCAAGGTGAACTTCGGAACGAAGTCGGTCAGCCCGGCCACAGTCAGCAGCACCACCGTCACCGTCGTGATCCCGGTGCTGTGCGGTGGCCAGGTCAACGTCAGCGTCACCGCGGGAACAACGACCAGCAACTCGCTCTCGTTCTTCTACATCACCCCCCCGCTGCCGACCGCCGTCGTCTCCAACACCGGTCCGGCGGCAGCCACATCGGTGAGTGTCTTCGGCAGCGGCCTGCTGACCGCGACCGGGGTGACCTTCGGCGCCGTCGGTGCAGGCACATCGCTGACCGTGGTGTCGGACACCGAACTGACGGTCACCTGTCCCGCGCACGGCTCCTTCGGCGCTGCCAGCACCGACACGGTGGACTGCACCGTCACCACCGCCGGAGGCACCAGCGTTCCGCTCGGCGCCGCGACCCAGTACACCTACTACGCCGTCCCGACGGTCACCAGCCTGTCTCCCACGTCGGGATCGGCCCCCACCAGCGTCACCGTCACCGGCACCAACCTGGTGGGCGTCAGCAGCGTGACCTTCACGCCCACCGGCGGAGGTACCGCGACCCAGGCGACCTTCTCCAGCGCCTCAGCCACCAGCCTGCTGGTCGACCTGCCCTCCGGACTCGCCGCGGGCACCTACGACGTCCAGGCCACCACTCCCGGCGGCACGACCGCGGTCGTCGCCGGCGACGTGTTCACCGTCGTCTGATCCCTCGGCCCGGCTCAGGAGCAATGAGTCATCACCACACCGCCCACACCCCGGCACGTCCAGAGGCGCGCCGGGCATGAAACCGCTGTGCCCGGGCCGACAGGTGTCAGCCCGGGCCCAGCACCCTGATGAGCGCGGAAAGGACGGGTCATGGCCCCAGTAGTGACCAGCGTCGTCCCCAACAGCGGACCGGCTGCTGGAGGCGCGACAGTGACGATCAACGGGAGTGGGTTCACCGGAGTCACGGGGGTGAAGTTCGGGACGGTCTCGACCCCCTTCTATCTGATCAGCAGCACCAAGATCACCGCGATCTCGCCGGCGGGCACCGGAACGGTCAACGTCACGGTCAGCACCACCGCGGGTGTCAGCAACGGTGTCGCCTACACCTTCGTCCCCACCCCAGTGATCAGCTCTCTGGCACCCGACCAGGGTCCGACCGCAGGGGCGAACACCGTAACCATCGCCGGCACCAGCCTCGCAGGGGCCACCGCAGTGCAGTTCGGTACGAGTCCGGCCGCCATCACCGGCAACACCTCGACCCAGGTCACCGTCACCGTGCCGTCGGCAGCGGCGGCCGCCCCCGCCGATGTCACGGTCACCACGGCGGGCGGCGCCAGCACTCCGCTGCCCTACTACTACATCCCGAATCCGGCCATCACCCTGCTCAGCCCCAACCAGGGCCCGCTCGCCGGGGGAAACACCGTCACCATCACCGGCAGCGGCCTGACTCTCACCAGCGCCGTCCGATTCGGAACCGGTACGGCCACCGGCATCAGCATTGTCTCCGACAGCCAGATCACCGCCGTCGCCCCCAGTGGATCGGGCTCGGTGACCGTCACCGTCACCACGCCGGGCGGCACCAGCATGCCGGGGCTGGGAAGCGCCTATTACACCTACCTCGCAGCTCCGAACGTCAGCAGCCTCAACCCGGCACAGGGCCCGGCCCTCGGCGGGAACACCGTCACCATCACCGGCAGCGGCCTGACCTACGCCGACCAAGTGCTCTTCGGCGCCGTACCGGCGTCCTTCACCGCGGTCTCCGACACCCAGATCACCGCCGTCGCCCCCGGCGGGGCACCCGGCACCGCGACAGTCGTCGTGCACACTCCTGCAGGCAGCAGCACAGGCATCCCGTACCAGTACCTGACCTGAACCGCGACCCGCGCCACAACGAGCAGGACAGGCGACATCCGGGCCGATCGCAGCCGTGCGGCCGTCCGCTGCGGTGACGGCCATCCAGGCCGAAGACGGGTGGGCTCCAAGCCCTCCTGCAACGTCCATCTGGTTGGCCGGCGGCCGGCTCCCTGCAGCCCGGGGGCCGCATGCGGGCGATCGTCCTCTGTGTGCGCGGGCGGTCGAGTTGAGCGACGGGTGAGCAACGTGGGCTGATTGGGCTCAGACACCCTATGACACATGGTGATATATGCGGTCTTTTCTATTCAATGCTGCTATACAGGGACACTGATTTGCCATGCGCCCGACTGCCGGATCTGTGCCTGCGGTCGGCGCTATCCCTCGCGTACCTGCTGTGACGTCCGCCGGCAGGACATGCCGTGAAGAGAGGTGGACCAGGCATGATCCCTGGCGTTCGCACGAACCGCCCCAGCCCGGTACCAGGCAGACGGGCGGCAATGCCCGCCCTGGTCCTCACGATCCTCTGCCTGGCCGCACCCCCCCAGGTTCGGGCGGAGGCCGCCCAGATCGTCCCCCCTGGCACCTATGCCTACGTCACCAACCAAGCCGACAACACGGTGTCCGTGATCAACGTTGCGAATCCGTCCACGGCCGTTGCCGGCAGCCCCATCACGGTCGGTACAGGACCGGCCAGGGTGGCGGTCACCCCCGATGGCACCAAGGCCTACGTCACCAACGAAACCGAAAACACGGTGTCGGTGATCAACACCTCGACCAACACGGTCATCAACACCATCTACGTCGGCACCCTGCCCGTCGGGGTCGCGGTCGCTCCCAATGGCACCAAGGTCTACGTGACCAACGCGCTCGACAGCTCGGTGTCGGTGATCAACACCTCGACCGACACGGTCATCAACACCATCATGGTCGGCTCCGGGCCGCTCGGGGTCGCGGTCAGTCCCGACCAGCCCAAGGCCTACGTGACCAACAACAACAACAACTCGGTGTCGGTGATCAACACCACGACCAACACCGTCACCAACACCGTCATGGTCGGCACCGGACCGTTCGAGGTCGCGATCGCTCCAGGCAAGTTCAGGGCTTACGTGACGAACTCGATCGACGACTCGGTGTCGGTGATCAACACCTCGACCGACACGGTCACCCACGTCATCCCGGACGGCGCCGGACCGCTCGGGGTCGCGGTCGCTTCCGGCCACCCCAGGGCCTACGTGACCAACGGCAACGGCAACACGGTGTCGGCGATCAACACCACGACCGATGCGGTCACCAACACCATCCCGGTCGGCGCCGGACCGCTCGGGGTCGTGGTCACTTCCGACGACAAGAAGGCCTACGTGGCCAATTCGAACGCCAACACGGTGTCGGTGATCAACACCTCGACCAACACGGTCACCGACACCATCCAGGTCGGCGCCGGGCCGCTGGACGTGACCCTCGGCACCGTGGGCAAGTAGCCCTTACGGCCCTTTCCAGAACGCGGTGGTGACGATAATGCCTGGATGTAGCAGCTTCCTGCGCCGCGCGTTGCGTGTATCGGCTGCGGCGTTGGTGCTGGGCTTGCTCGCGTTCGTGAGTGCCATACCGGCAGCGCAAGCCGTGTCCACGGTGGTCAAGTTGCAGTGTGTGGGGACGCAAAGCGTGACCTTTGATCCCCCGCTGACCAACACACAGAAGCCGACCAAGGTGGGTTTCACAGAGAACCTCACCACTTGCCTGCTGGGCGGTGTCGCCAGCGGGATGAGTGCGGGCAACGCCATGGAGACGACGAGCTGGCGCGAGCCGCCGACGGATCCGGCCCGGCCCGCAGCCGGACAGGCGAGCCGAGCAGGGCGACAGGGGCCTCAAAGGTCAGTAATCTCGCCCGAATGACGGCACTTTCCCACCACAGCTCCGACCCCATCGAGCAGCCCGGGCGCAACGGGGCCACCGCCACCGCCGAGGCTGATCCGCACGCCATCGGGCCGGTACGCACCGAGTACGCGCCCGACAAGGACGGCGATCCGGACCCCGGCGAGATCGTCTGGACCTGGGTCCCGTACGAGGAGAACGACGGCCGCGGCAAGGACCGCCCTGTGCTGGTCGTCGCCCGGGAGGCGGGCGGACGGACGCTGCTCGCCGTACAGCTGTCCAGCAAGCGGCACGACAACGACCGGGAGTGGGTGCCGATCGGGACCGGACCGTGGGACAGCGCCGGGCGGGAGTCCTGGGTCGACGTGGACCGGGTGCTGCGCGTGCACGAAGCGGGCATGCGGCGCGAGGCGTGCGCCCTGGACCGGGGCCGGTTCCAGCTGGTCGCGAACCGGCTCCGCGAGCGCTACGGCTGGCGGTAGCCGGCCGGGCGCGGCGCCCGCGGTGACGCCGCGAGGGCGAGGCCGGCGTCGATGCGGTCGACCGGCGCATCGGGGTCGTTCACACGACACGCACGGCGGGCCGCACCGGCATCGGCCCGTCCCCTGCACCGCCGGCCCCTCGCCCCCCGCTACGCCCCGAATCCCGCGAAGGCCCGCTCGAATGCCTCCCGGGGCCCCGGATTGCGGTCCAGTACCCCGAACGCCACCCGGTCGAACACCCCGGCGAAACGGCCGGCCAGCAGTGCCCGGAAGGCCTCGGCGACCTCCGCGGGGTCGTTCTGGAACACCCCGCATCCCCACGCACCGAGCACCAGCCGCGGGTACCCGTGCAGTGTCGCCGTCTCCAGGACGCGCTCCGCGCGCCGGGCCAGGGCCGCCGGGATCTCGGCGGCGCGCTCCGGCTCCTGGCGGCGGATGGTGCCTGCGTTCGGCGCCGGGGAGGTGAGGAAGCCCGCGCGGAAGGGGGCGTCCAGCAGTTCGCCCCGGTCGTCGCGGAAGACGGGGACCCCGGGCGAGTGAATCACCCGGTCGGTGTAGAAGGTGCTGCGCCCCGCGCGGTGGACCTCGTAGTACTCCGGAGCTTCGAGCAAGGTCTCGTACAGGGCCGAGGCGCGGCACAGCGCCTCCTCCTGGGCCTTGGCCCCGCGGAGGTAGCCGCCCCCGGGATTGCGGGCCGAGGCGAAGTTCAGGACGGCCACCGGGACCGGCGCCGGTCCGTCCGCGGCGAGCCTACGGGCTGCGACCGTGCTGCTCTCCCCCGTGACCTCGACGGTCGTCTCGCGGCCTCCCGCAGGAAGGTTTTCGCCTGGAATGATCCGGTTTGGCCCATATATCCTGGTTCCGGCCCTGGCTTCCGCCAGGGCGGCGGCGAGGGAGACCTGCCGCCCCGACCGCGTCCGGTATCCACCGGCCGCCACGATGGTCGCGTTCTCGCGCGCGATCTCGCGCAATCTGCTGCTCACGTCACCATCATCGGCAGTGCGGATCACTCGCGGCCAGAGATTTTTTCGCGCAACGATCTCGTTCCCACCTTTCAGGCCGACAAGGACGGGTAGGCATGGTCAAGTCACAACACTGGACAGGAGACCCGTCCATGCCTCAAGGCTCACCCGCACCACCCACCTCCCAGCCCCCGGGCGCATCACCCGCGCTCAGCGAAACCGCCGCCGAGGACCTGGTCCACGGCATCTGTTTCAAGACCGGCCCGCCCCGCACCCTCGGCGCCGAACTCGAATGGCTCGTACTGGACGCCGAGCGGCCCGGTGACGTACTGCCGCCCGACCGGCTGACCGCCGCCCACGACGCGGCCCGCGCCCTGCGCCTGCAATCCCGGCTCAGCACCGAGCCCGGCGGCCAGCTGGAGCTCAGCTCGGCCCCCGCCCCCTCCCTCTCCGGCTGCGTGGACGGTCTGCAGGCCGATCTCACCGCCGTACGGACCGCCCTGCGCTCCCAGGGCCTGGTCCTGCACGGGACCGGCCGGGATCCGCGCCGGCACATGCGCCGGCTGCTGTCCAACCCGCGCTACGACGCGATGGAGACCCACTTCGACCGCACCGGCCCGGCCGGCCGCGCCATGATGTGCTCCTCCGCTTCCGTGCAGGTCTGCGTGGACGCCGGGTACCAGGAGCCGGGTCCGCTCGGGTACGGCCGGCGCTGGCGGCTGGCGCATCTGCTGGGCGCCGTGTTCGTGGCGGCCTTCGCCAACTCCCCCGCGCACGAGGGCCCGTACGCCGGCTGGCGGTGCGCCCGCCAGGGGATCTGGAGCGATCTCGATGCCCGGCGCGCGCTCGCCCCGCCGCTGGACGCCGAGCCACGGGCCGGGTGGACCCGGCACGCGCTGGACACCGAGGTCATGTGCGTACGGTCGCACGACGGCGGGCCGTGGGCGGTCCCGCGCGGGCTGACCTTCCGCGACTGGCTCCGGGCCGACGGCGCCGGGAGCACGGACGGCCCACCCGCCCTCCGGCCGCCCACCGCAGAGGACCTGGAGTACCACCTGACCACCCTGTTCCCACCGGTGCGCCCGCGCGGCCACCTGGAGTTCCGGATGATCGACGCCCAGCCCGGCGACGACGGCTGGCTGGTTCCGGTGGCCGTCGTGCACGCACTGTTCGACGATCCGCAGGCCGCCGAGAGCGCGTACCGGGCGGCTAAGGCGCTGGCCGACGCCCATGGGTCACGGCCCGCGCCGCGCAACCCCCTGTGGCAGTCCGCCGCCCGGCACGGCCTGGCCGATCCGGAGCTGCGCAAGGCCGCGGCCGCCTGCTTCCGGGCCGCCACCGAGGCGCTGCCGCGCCTCGGCGCGAGCCGGCACGTCCAGGACGTGGTCGGCGCCTTCGTGGAACGCTTCACACTGCGCGGCCGATGTCCCGCCGACGACGGATACCTGCAGCTCACCGGGACGGGGGCCCGCCCATGACCACATCGTCCTCCGCGGAGCGGGCGCCCGCGGACCTGCGCGAGCGGGCCGTCGCGGCCCTGACCGCCGCCCGCGCCCGTACGGCCCTGCTCACCGACGCGGTGAACGACCGGGACCTCGTCGAACAGCACTCCCCGCTGATGTCCCCACTGGTGTGGGACCTGGCGCACATCGGGAACCAGGAGGAGCTCTGGCTGCTGCGCAACGTGGCCGGGCACGCGTCCCTGCACCCCGAGATCGACCCGCTCTACGACGCCTTCCGGCATCCGCGCTCCGAGCGGCCGAAGCTGCCCCTGCTGGGGCCGGCGGAGGCCCGGCGCTACACGGCCGAGGTGCGCGGCCGGGTCTTCGACCTGCTGGAGCGGACTCCGCTGGAGGGCTCCGCGCTGCTGGACGACGGTTTCGCCTTCGGGATGATCGCCCAGCACGAACAGCAGCACGACGAGACCATGCTGATCACCCATCAGCTGCGGCGCGGCGGGCCGGTGCTCACCGCGCCCGATCCGGATCCGCCGCGGGGTGCGGCGCCGACCGTCGCCGAAGTCCTGGTGCCCGGCGGCCCGTTCACGATGGGTACGTCGGCCGAGCCGTGGTCGCTGGACAACGAGCGGCCCGCGCACACCCGGGACACCGGGCCGTTCTGGATCGACACGGCGGCGGTGACCAATGCCGCGTACCAGGCGTTCATCGCGGACGGCGGCTACGGGGACGACCGCTGGTGGGCCGCGGAGGGCTGGGAGCAGATACGCCGGCACGGGATCGAGGCGCCGCTGTTCTGGCGCCGGGAGGCCGGGCAGTGGCTGCGCCGCCGCTTCGGCGTGACCGAGCCGGTGCCCGCCGACGAGCCCGTGCTGCACGTCAGCTGGTACGAGGCGGACGCGTACGCCCGCTGGGCGGGGCGCCGGCTGCCCACGGAGGCGGAGTGGGAGAAGGCCGCCCGGCACGACCCGGCCACCGGCCGCTCCACCCGCTACCCCTGGGGCGACGAGGACCCGACTCCTGCGCACGCCAACCTCGGCCAGCGCCATCTGCGCCCGGCCCCGGCGGGCAGCTATCCGGCCGGGGCGTCCCCGCTCGGGGTGCACCAGCTGATCGGCGACGTGTGGGAGTGGACCTCCTCCGATTTCCTGCCGTACCCGGGGTTCCGGGCCTTCCCGTACCGCGAGTACTCGGAGGTGTTCTTCGGCCCGGAGCACAAGGTGCTGCGGGGTGGCTCGTTCGCCGTGGATCCGGTGGCCTGCCGGGGCACGTTCCGCAACTGGGACCTGCCGGTGCGCCGGCAGATCTTCTCCGGCTTCCGGACCGCGAGGGATGTCTGATGTGCCGTCACATCGCGTTCGTGGGGCCGGAAGTGCCCTTGGCCCGGCTGCTGATCGAACCGGAGCACGCCCTCGTACGGCAGTCCTGGGAGCCGCGCCGCCAGCGCTTCGGGACGGTCAACGCCGACGGCTTCGGCGTCGGCTGGTACGCGGAGGGCGACCCGGTCCCCGCCCGCTACCGGCGGGCAGGTCCGATCTGGGGCGATGTGAACTTCGCCGATCTGGCCCGCACCGTACGCACGCGGGCCGCGCTGGCCGCCGTACGGGACGCCACCGTGTTCGGGGCGGACGGGGAGGCCGCGGCGGCGCCTTTCGCGTCCGGTCCGTGGCTGTTCAGCCACAACGGCGCGGTGCGGGACTGGCCGGACGCGGCGGCGCCGCTCGCGGCGGGCCTGCCGCCCGAGGACCTGCTGTCGCTGGCGGCGAGCACGGACTCGGCGCTGATCTGGGCGCTGGTCGTGCACCGGCTGCGGCGGGGGGACGACCTCGGCACGGCGCTCGCCGAGCCGGTGCGGGAGCTCGCGGCGGCCTCGCCCGGCTCCCGGCTGAACCTGCTGCTGACCGACGGCACCGGCATCGCGGCGACGGCCTGGGGCGATTCGCTCTGGTACCTGGCCGACGCGGCGGCGCAGCGCATGGTGGTGGCGTCCGAGCCGTACGACGACGATCCCCGCTGGTGCGAAGTACCCGACCGGACCCTGCTGACCACCGATGGCACACGGGTCGACCTGACCCCGCTGAAGGAGACCTCCCAGTGAGCGACTTCCAGTTGACCCGCACCCTCGACGAGCACGCCGCCGACACCGCGCTGCGGGCGGACGTCCGGCACGGACTGACGGTGTCCCCCAAGGCGCTGCCGCCCAAGTGGTTCTACGACGCGCGGGGCAGCGAACTCTTCGAGGAGATCACCCGGTTGCCCGAGTACTATCCGACGCGCGCCGAGCGGGAGATCCTGGTGGCGCGGGCCGGGGAGATCGCCGCGGCGAGCGGGGCCCGCACGCTGGTGGAGCTGGGTTCCGGCTCCTCGGAGAAGACCCGGCACCTCATCGAGGCGATGCCCGCGCTGCACACGTACATCCCGGTGGACGTCAGCGGGAGCGCCCTGGAGGGGGCGGCCGGGGCGCTGCTGGCGGAGCATCCGGGGCTGCGGGTGCACGCGCTGGTGGCCGACTTCACGAAGCCGCTGCGGCTGCCGGACACGCCCGGGCCGCGGCTGGTGGTGTTCCTCGGCGGCACGATCGGCAATCTGCTGCCGCCGGAGCGCGCCGCGTTCCTGGCCTCCGTACGGGCGATGCTGTCGCCCGGGGACGCACTGCTGATGGGGACGGACCTGGTGAAGGACGAGGCCGTGCTGGTGGCCGCGTACGACGACGCGCAGGGTGTGACGGCCGAGTTCAACAAGAACGTCCTGGCCGTCGTCAACCGGGAGCTGGGCGCGGACTTCCACACCGACGACTTCGCGCACGTCGCGGTGTGGAACCGGGAGCAGGAGTGGATCGAGATGCGGCTGCGGGCCCGGTCGGAGCTGGTGGTGAAGGTCCGGGCACTGGATCTGGTGGTGCCCTTCAGGGCGGGTGAGGAGATCCTGACGGAGGTCTCCGCGAAGTTCCGTCAGGAGGGCGTACGGAAGGAACTCGCCGAGGCCGGGCTTGAGTTGACCCAGTGGTGGACGGACACCGACGGCCGCTTCGCGCTGTCCCTGTCGGTGGCCGACGGCGAGTCCGGCTGGGCCGGCACCCCTGCGAGGAGTGAGGAGACGGGGACGGAGTCGACGGCGACGGCCGCCTGAGCCGCGGCCGCGAGTTCCCGCCGGTCCGCGTGGCGGCCCGGCGGGATCCGCGGCAGCAGCCGGATCTCGGCCCGCACCCCGCGGGCCCGGGCGATCCTCCACAGGGAGGCGGTCAGCGGGTCGGCCCCGACGAAGGCGGGCGCCCCGGCGGGGCTCCCGTCCGGCAGCCGGTACGCGAGCCGTACGGGCTGTACGGGCACCCCGGCGTCCAGGGCGGACTGGAAGGCGGCCCGCCGGAAGGGCCCCTGGGCGCGCCCGCACCAGGTGCTGCCCTCGGGGAAGACGGTGACGCGGTCGCCGGCCCGCAAGGCGCGGGTGATGGCCTGGACGGTGCCGGGGAGGGCGCGGATCCGCTCCCGCTCTATGAACAGGGTCCCGTTCTGCCGGGAGAGCGGGCCGAGCACCGGCCAGTCGCGGATGTCGCTCTTGGCCAGCATCCGGCAGGGCATGACGGCGGCGACGAGTGCGATGTCCAGCCAGGAGACGTGGTTGGCGACGATCAGGCGGCCGCCGCCCGGTCCGGGACTCCCGTGCACGGTGATCCGTATCCCGAAGGACCGGACCAGGGCCGTCGCCCAGGCCCTCACCAGTGCCTGGCGGGGACGGGCGGGGAGCAGCCGGACCGGCGGGGCGCCCAGGACCCCGAGCAGGGCCAGGGCGACGGCGGCGGTGAGCCGCAGCACCGCGCGGGCGGGACTCGCGCTGTCCCCCTCGTGGCCGGCGCAGGCCTCGGGGGTACAGGGCGAGGTGGGCAGCCAGACGCTCATGCGGCCGGGGCGAGCGCGAGGAAGTGCTTGAGGTAGCGCGGGTTGGTGCGCCGCAGGGAGAGCAGGACGTACAGGTCGGCGCAGCCGAACTCGGCGTCGAGGGCGGGCTCGCCGCAGACCCAGGCGCCCAGGCGCAGGTAGCCGCGGAGCAGCGGGGGCAGCTCCATGCGCGCCGGGAAGGTGATGCCTTCGGGGTTCCAGGGGAGGTGGGGGGTGACCCGGTACTCCTCGGGGGCGAGGTTGCGGGTGAGGACGCTCTCGCGGGTGGCGGCGGCCAGGACCCCGCCGTCGGCGAGCGGTATCGAGCAGCAGCCGGCGAGCCAGTTGTGGCCGGAGCGGTCCATGTAGCGGGCGAGGCCGGCCCAGATCAGGGCGATGACGGCGCCGTTGCGGTGGTCGGGGTGAACGCAGGAGCGGCCGACCTCGACGAGGTCGGGGCGGATCGGGGCGAGCGCGCAGAGGTCGAACTCACCCTCGGAGTAGAGCCGGCCGGCGACGGCGGCGCGCTCCGGGGGCAGCAGCCGGTAGGTGCCGACGACCTGCTCGCTCTCCTCCTCGATGACGAGGAGGTGG
Source organism: Streptomyces sp. NPDC097981 (assembly GCF_040302565.1). Lineage (NCBI taxonomy): Bacteria > Bacillati > Actinomycetota > Actinomycetes > Kitasatosporales > Streptomycetaceae > Streptomyces > Streptomyces sp. NPDC097981. The sequence continues at coordinate 48,532 of NZ_JBEORW010000008.1, read as the reverse complement.
TCGCAGTACGCGTCGAAGGCGTCGGAGTCCAGGCCCGGCTCGGGTCCGTCGAGTCGGGCGCCGAGCTCGCCGGCGAAGACCTGGTGGCGCAGCCGCTGGGCGGCGCGTACCTCGTCCTCGTTGCGGGCGAGGCGGACGGCGTAGCGGGGGGTGGTGGGGAGGTCGCCGGGCGCCGCCACGGTCGCGGCCGCGGGGACGGCGGCGGCGGCAACGGTGGGGGTGACGGTGGGGGGAAGGGTGGACGGGGACAGGGGGGCGATGGTCATGGCGGCTCCTGATCCGGGCACGGGAGCCAGGCCGGCAGGTTTGGTGGCCTGGCTCCTTTACTTCTTCCGTGACCGGCTGGATTCGACATGACCGCTCAGCGGCCCTTGGATGTGCGAACGCTTAACTCGGCGGGCTCGGCGGATGCGGCGGACCCGGCCGGCTCAGCGGTCGGCGCTGAGGATCTTGCCGATCGCCTCCGAGGCCGCTTTGGCGGCCTGCTTGGGGTCCTGTCCGGTGAGCACGGCCGTCATGTAGGGCTTGATCGGGTTCTTGCCCTCGACCTCGGCCCAGCGGGCGGACTTCGGGGTGGCCCGGCCCTGGGCGGCACCGGGCGCCATGTTCGCGGCTCCCTCGTTGCCGTCGACCACGTGCGCGAGGGTGGTCTTGTTCGGTACGTAGCTCATCGTCCGGGTGAGCTCGGTCTGCCATTTCTCGCTCACCAGGGCGGTGATCACGTCGACGGCGTGGGCCCGCTGCTTCGTCCGCTCGGGGATGATCAGGTCGGAGCCGCCGGTGAAGACGGCTCCTGGCTTGTCGGAGATCTTGCCGGGGACCGGGAAGAAGCCGATCCTGCCCTTGAGGGCGGGGTTGGCGGCCTCGATCGCGGCGGCCTGGCCGGGCGGGGCGATGATCTGGGCGACCCTGCCGCGGGCGAAGACCCCGGACTGCGGGGGCGTCTCCTCGTCGGCGTCCTTGGGGCCGTCGCCAAGGGCCTGGAGCTGCTTGTAGAACTCCATGCCGGCCAGGGCCTTCTCGTCGTCGAGGGTGCCGACCCACTGGCCGTTGGTCTCGACGGCGAGGTCGCCGCCCTCGTCCCAGACGAACCCGGAGAGGACGTACCAGTTCTGCCCGGGCAGGTAGATGCCCTGCTGGTCGCCCTTGTCGAGCTTCCGGGTGGCCTGGATCCAGTCCTGCCGGTTCTTGGGCGGCGTTTTGATCCCGGCGTTCGCGAAGAGGTCCTTGTTGTAGATCACCACGCGGTTGGCGGCGTACCAGGGGATGCCGTACTGGGCCCCGTTGACGCTCCCCGGGTCGGCGAGGCCCTTGAGCCAGTCCTTGCCGCCCCACTCGCGCAGGCCTTCGAGGGTGAGTTCGGAGAGGCCCCCGGTCTCGATGTACTGGGCGACCTGGGTGTTGCCGACCTCGATGACGTCGGCGCCCTCGCTGCTCCGCCCGGCGAGCACGGCGTTGACCTTCTCGCCGATGCCCGTCCACTCCTGGATCCTGACGTCCAGGTCGACGCCGGGGTGCTCCTTCTCGAAGGAGGCGGTGAACTTCGTGGTGAAGTCCTCCGATGCGCTGCCCTTCATCAGCCAGAGCGTCACCTTCTGCGTTCCCCCGGCCGGTCCCGCCAGCCGGCTGCAGCCGGTGAGGGCGGTCACGGCGGCGAGGGCGGTGCACACGGCGAGGAAGCGCATCTTCACGAGGTCACCTTCTGGGGATCGATCTCAGATGGCTTGAAATTGGCATAGACCAATGGGCGGGTCAAGGGCCTCCGGCTCGAAACTGTTCACGCATAGTTCGCGGATGCGGACTTACTGGGGCACCGTAGAACGAGGCACAAGCCACCACCGTCGGGAGACCCCATGTCCAATCACACGTACCGGGTGACCGAAATCGTCGGCACCTCCCCCGAGGGCATCGATCAGGCCGTCCGCAACGGGATCGCCAGGGCGGGCCAGACGCTGCGCAACCTGGACTGGTTCGAGGTCACACAGGTGCGGGGACACATCGAGAACGGCGCGGTGGCGCACTACCAGGTGGGGCTCAAGGTCGGGTTCCGCCTCGACGGCGAGGACTGAGCCCGGACACGGCCGTGCAGACCCCGGGCCGGGCCCGGGCCGGGGTCTGCACGGCCTTACTGCACGGCCTTACCGCGCGGCATTCCTGCACGGCCTTCCTGCGCCGTCCGCCTGCACTGTCTGCCAGGTCGCGGCCTGCCGGCTCTGCGGCCTCAGGTCCGGCCCTCGCCCTCCTGGGCCGTCTTGAGCTCCGGCGCGTCCGCCGCCCAGTCCGCCAAGACCACCGTGAAACCCGCTGCGCGCGCCGCCTGGCAGACGAGCTCGTCGTCGTCCACGAGCATCCGCACCTCCCGGCCCCGGGCGATCCGCCGGAGCACCTCCAGCTTGGTGGTGCGGGCCGGCCTGCGGTCCTGGTTCCCGCGCATCCACAGCCGCCCCTCGGGCAGCCCGTGGCGGGTCAGCCACTCCTCCGTGTCCGCACGGCACCGCTCCGGGCGCCCGGTCAGGTACACGACCTCGCAGTCGGCCGCCCGCTCCACCGCCAGCGCCACCCCGCGCGCGAGCGGCGGGTCGGCGGGGGCCGCGCCGAAGAACCCGTCCCAGTCCCGAGGGCGACGCTCCAGGAAGTGCTGGCGGTGGTCGGTATCGGCCAGGGTGTTGTCTATGTCGAAGACGGCCAGCGGCCGGCGGTCGTTGCTGTCACTCATGCGGGTCAGGGTAGGCAGGGAATCCTGACGGCGCGTGCGCGTTACAGCCTTGTGTGATCCGGAAACTCTCCATCCTCGACCGGTCCCGCACCCGCGAGGGGCACCCGCCCGCGCAGGCCCTGCGCGACACCGTGGAGCTCGCCCGCGCGGCGGAGCGGCTCGGCTACCACCGCTTCTGGGTGTCCGAGCACCACAGCGTCCCCGGGGTCGCGGGCTCCGCGCCCGCCGTACTGGCCGCCGCCGTCGCCGCAGCCACCCGGCGGATCCGGGTCGGCACCGGCGGGGTGATGCTGCCGAACCACCAACCGCTGGTCGTCGCCGAGCAGTTCGGGGTCCTGGAGTCTCTGTTTCCCGGCCGCATCGACATGGGGCTCGGCCGCTCGGTCGGCTTCACCGGCGGGATCCGGCGGGCGCTGGGCCGCGACACCGGGGACGCCGACCGGTTCGAGGAGCAGCTGGCGGAGCTGCTGGGCTGGCTCGACGGCACCCAGCGGGCGCACCCCGAGGTGCACGCCCGCCCGGCGGAGGGGCTGCGGATCCCGGCGTACGTACTGGCCACCGGCGAGGGCGCCGGGATCGCGGCCCGGGCCGGGCTGCCGCTGGTGGTGGGCGACCTGCGGGCCCGGGGCCGGGTCACGGAGATCATCGAGCGCTACCGCGCGGAGTTCCGCCCCTCGGCCGGCGGATCCGAGCCGTACGTGGTGGTCTCCGGGACCGTGGCCGTGGCGCCGACACCGGAGGCCGCCCGGCGCATCCTGGTCCCGGAGGCCTGGTCCCTCGCGCACTCCCGCACCCGGGGCAGCTTCCCGCCCCTGCGGCCGGCCGAGGAGGTCGAGGCCCTGGACATGACCCCGAAGGAGCGGGAGCTGTACGAGGGCGGGCTCGCCGGGCACGTCCACGGCACCGAGGAGCAGGTCGCGGCGCAGCTCGCCGAGGCGGCCGGGCTCACGGGCGCGGACGAGCTGCTGGTCACCACCTCCACGTATGACCGCACGGCGCTGCTGGACTCGTTCGAGCGGCTGGCCCGGATCGCCGGACTCGACGGGCACGGACGTGCCTTGACCGGCTCCGGGATCGGGTAGCGTCGGTGGACCGCGCCGCACGCCACGACGGCGCCGGGTCAACCGACGTGTGCGAGGGGCGTGTGGGGGATTTCGTGGCCGTCCCGAAGGGTGAGCTGGCCCGGGTGTTCGAGGGGGTGGAGGAGCGGCCGGAGATCAGCATCGCTCCCCTGTGGCCGCACAGTGTCCTCGACTACCTGAGGCATCCGTCGGTGACCGAAACCATCCTGTCCGCCCCCTAAACTGGGACGAATGCACCAGTCCGCCGAACCTCAGGCCCACCACGATCCCTTCGTACGGGTACGGGGCGCCCGCGAGCACAACCTGCGCGGCGTCGACGTGGACATCCCGCGCGACGCCCTGACCGTGTTCACCGGGGTCTCCGGCTCCGGGAAGAGCTCTCTCGCCTTCGGCACGCTCTACGCCGAGGCCCAGCGGCGGTACTTCGAGTCGGTGGCCCCGTACGCCCGCCGCCTGATCCACCAGATCGGCGCCCCGAAGGTGGACTCCGTCACCGGGCTGCCACCCGCGGTCTCGCTGGAGCAGCGGCGCTCCTCCCCCGGCTCGCGGTCCTCGGTCGGGACGGTGACCCTGCTCTCCAACTCGCTGCGCATGCTGTACTCCCGCGCCGGGACCTACCCGGCAGGTGCGGAGCGGCTCGACTCCGACGCCTTCTCCCCCAACACCGCGGCCGGGGCCTGCCCTTCCTGTCACGGGCTCGGCAGCATCCATCGCACCAGCGAGGAACTCCTGGTACCGGATCCCGGGCTGTCGATCCGTCAGGGCGCCATCGCCGCCTGGCCCGGCGCCTGGCAGGGCAAGAACCTCCGGGACATCCTGGAGGTGCTCGGGTACGACGTGGACGCGCCCTGGCGGGAGCTGGCGGCGAAGGACCGCGAGTGGATCCTGTTCACCGAGGAGCAGCCGGTGGTCACGGTGCATCCGGTGCGGGACGCGGACCGGATCCAACGCCCCTACCAGGGCACGTACATGAGCGCCCACCGTCATGTGATGCGGACGTTCTCGGACAGCAAGAGCGCCACCCTGCGGGCCCGGGCGGAACGGTTCCTCACCGATTCCCCGTGCCCGGTGTGCGAGGGGCGACGGCTGGGGCCTGCGGCGCTGGCCGTGACGTTCGCGGGCCGCACGATCGCGGAGCTGGCGGCGCTGCCGCTGATCGCCCTGGACTCCGTACTGGCCGACGCGTCTGCGGGCGGGGAGGCGGCCCGGGTGCTCTCGGAGGACCTGCGGTCCCGGATCGGGCCCGTCGTGGAACTCGGGCTCGGATATCTGAGCCTGGACCGTACGGCGCCGACCCTGTCGGCGGGCGAGCTCCAGCGGCTGAGGCTGGCGACGCAGTTGCGGTCCGGGCTGTTCGGGGTGGTGTACGTGCTGGACGAGCCGTCGGCGGGGCTGCATCCGGCCGACACCGAGGCGCTGCTCGGCGTACTGGACCGGCTCAAGGCTGCCGGGAACACGGTGTTCGTGGTGGAGCACCACCTGGAAGTGGTGCGGCATGCGGACTGGCTGGTGGAGGTGGGTCCGCTGGCCGGGGAGCACGGCGGGCGGGTGCTGTACAGCGGGCCGCCGCAGGGGCTGGCCGGGGTGGCCGGGTCCGCTACGGCGCGGCATCTGTTCGCCGGGGACGGCACCGGGCCTGGGCGCGAGATGCGTGAGGTACGGGAGGCGAGCGGTTCGGTCCGGCTCACCGGGGTCGACCGGCACAACCTGCAGGGCGTGGACGCGGAGTTCCCGCTCGGGGTGTTCACGGCCGTGACGGGGGTGTCGGGGTCGGGCAAGTCCACGCTGGTGGGCCAGGTGCTCGCGCGAAAGGTCGGGGAGCGGATCGCGGATCCGGGGTTCCCGGTGCGGCGGCTGGTGGAGGTGGACCAGAAGCCGATCGGCCGGACCCCGCGGTCCAACCTGGCCACGTACACGGGGCTGTTCGACGTGGTGCGCAAGCTGTTCACGGCGGCGCCGCAGGCGCGGGCGCGCGGCTGGAAGGCGGGCCGGTTCTCCTTCAACGTGGCGGGCGGCCGGTGCGAGACCTGCCAGGGCGAGGGGTTCGTCTCGGTGGAGCTCCTGTTCCTGCCGAGTACGTATGCCCCGTGCCCCCAGTGCGCCGGGGCACGGTACAACACCGAGACCCTGGACGTGCGGTACGAGGGGCTGAACATCGCGGAGGTGCTGGCCCTGACGGTGGAGTCCGCGGCCGCCTTCTTCGCGCAGGTCCCGGCGGCGGCGCGCAGCCTGCGGGCGCTGCAGGAGATCGGACTGGGGTACCTGCGGCTGGGGCAGCCGGCCACGGAGCTGTCGGGCGGCGAGGCCCAGCGGATCAAGCTGGCGACGGAACTCCAGCGGCAGCGCCGGGACCACACCCTGTACGTCCTGGACGAGCCGACGACCGGTCTGCACCCGGCCGATGTGCGGGTGCTCCTGCGGCAGCTGCACGGGCTGGTGGACGCCGGGCACTCCGTGGTGGTCGTGGAGCACGACATGGAGGTGGTGGCGGGCGCGGACTGGGTGATCGACCTGGGTCCGGGCGGCGGCGCGGACGGCGGCCGGATCGTCGCGGCGGGCTCTCCCCGGGAGGTGGCCGCCTCCGGCTCGGGCCGCACGGCACCCTACCTGGCCCGCGCCCTGGCGCAAGGGGTCAGGGAAGCAGGCTGAAGACCGCCACGCTCGCGGCCCACAGGACGCCCAGTCCGAGGAGCACGAGCAGCAGCCAGGGCCAGCGCCCGCGCGTCTGGTCCAGCTCCCAGGCGCGGATCCGGTCCTGGCAGTGCGGGTTCCCGGAATTCTTGATCATGCTGCATTCGGGCTCGGGTGCCGCCGGGTTCTGGCCCGCGGCAGCCTCCTGGGCCGTGGGCGCGCGCTGCTTCAGCAGCTCGCGGTGCGTGGTCAGCCAGGCGGTGAAGGTGTCTCGCATGGCCCGGTGGCCGCGCTCGTTGGGGTGGAGGCTGTTGTGGATCCATTTACCCGGGCTGAAGCGCTGTGCGGCGAGGCCGTTGACCGAGGCGATGTCCACGAAGTTGATGCCGGCCTCGCCCTTTCTGCGCTGGCACAGCTGGAGCCGGTGCGTCGCGAGGCTGTCCTTCATCTCGGCCAGGTACGCGATGCCCGCGTGGGCATCGGTCGCGGCGTCCTGCACCGTCTTGTCCACCTCGTCCACGAACCCGTGGATGAAGTCCCGCTCGGGCTTCGTCAGGGCCACTCCGCTGCACTGGCCGGCGGTGGCGAGCGGCTGCGGGTAGGGCACGGCCACGATGGGCACGCCGGCGGGCAGGGCCTTCCTGAGCGACCGGAACGTCGCGGTGAGGTCCTGCCGGACCTTCGGCAGATTGCCGGTGAACACCGGCTTCTGCTGTTCGCAGTCCCCGGGTGCGATACAGGCTTCGCCGAGGATGGCGAAGCCTGCGTCGTTGCCTCCCAGAGCCACGATGACCAGGGCGGGGCGGAACGCGGACGCCTGCTTTTTGAGCTGGTCGATCTGGCTGCCCGGCTCGCCCTCCTGCACTCTGAGGAAGCTCGCGTCGGATTTCGCGATGACGTTGTAGGTCCGGGCGCCGGAGCACGCGAGGAACAGCACGCGGTCGAACAGCCGGTTCTCGGTAGCGAGTCCCACCGCGTAGGCGGAGGGCGAGCGCCGGCACTCGTTGTGGCCGCCGTCGTCGGTTCCCGCGAAGTAGCTGCTCGCGCCCTCGCCCGACATGTAGGAGTCGCCGATCGCCACGAGGACGCGCCGGCCTCCGGCGGGGTCGAGCAGCTGCGGATCGCTGTGCTCCGGGGGAGCCGCCGCGAGCAGGCAGAGCGCCGCGAGGACGAGAGCGACGTCGGCGTGCGTGGCGGAGACGATGGCCAGCAGCAGCACCAGGGCCGTGGCGAGCAGGACCGAGGCAAGGACCCAGTCCCGGTACCCGAGCCAGGCGACGGCCAGGACGGCCAGGACGGTCCCGGCGATGCCGAGGGCCCCGGCGAGGCCGACACCGGCTCCCGGCCCCGCGGCGGAGTTCCGCCTGCGCAGCCGGCGTACCCCCCACTCGGACAAGGCGTTGAGCCCGAGCGGGAGCGCCACGAAGAGGGCCACGCCGAGGGCGACGAGCAGGCCCAGGAAGAGGCTCCCCTTGGCCTTGGGCAGCAGGATCGCGGCCACGACCGCCGTCACCGCGGTCAGGGCGCACAGGGCCGCACCCCACAGCAGGAGCGCTTTCCTCGGCCGGCCGGGTCCCGCTCCGCGCCATGCTTCGACGAACCAGCCCAGACCGAGCAGCAGCAAGACCGAGCCGACGAGCGGCAGGGCGTCCCCGTCCACACCCGCCCAGTGGACGCCGAGCACCACCAGTCCGGCAGTGCTCAGCAGGCCGGCTGCCCACAGGAGCCAGCGCGGGGTCTTCGCACCAGGGCCTCGCTCGTGCCCCAGCGTCAGCTGTCGTACGACGAAGACGGCACTGCACAGGCCGAAGAAACCCAGCGCCAGGTACAGCTCCGTGAGCGGCACTCCCCGGCTCGACTCCACGACGAGGACCACGGCGCCCACGACGAACAGGACCCGCGGTCCCCACCACACCAGGATCTCGCGCCGGCCCGGCCGGAGGAGCGGCCCGGCCGCCTCGTCACCTTGCATGCTCCTGCCCCTTCTGCCGGTCGGTGGACGTCGGGCGGCACCCGACGTGCTAGGCGTCCCCCGGCAGCAGGTGCTGCGGGAGTTCGCGGAAGCTCCACCTGCCCTGCTGGCGGGTGAGCATCCACACCATGTCGTAGCGGTCGGGCCAGACGGCGGGGATGCCGAGCACCCGGTCGGCGCCGAGGGACCGGATCAGGCGGGGGATTCCGGTGTGCTCCCAGCAGACGAGTACGGGCATGGGGGCGGCCAGCGCGGCGCGGGCCAGGGCCTCCTCGGCGCCGACGGCGAACTCGCCGCGCAGGGGGGCGCGCAGGACCTTGGCCAGCGGCTCGACCGTCCGGCGGCAGGAGGCAGGGGTCCCGGCCGGGCCGCCGGCCGCGAAGACGGCCGCGGGGCGTGGCAGCGCCGAGCCGCCCGCGGGCGGGAACAGGCGGTGCAGTTCTTCGGCCCGGCGTCGGCCGCGTCCGGCCAGGGACGCGGGGTCCTCGTTGCCCTCCGCGCCCTCGCCCATGTCCCCGGCGTACGGCTTCTCCGCGTGCCGGATCACCATGACCAGGGCGTCCTTCGGCGCGGGCTTCGGGCCGTGGGCGGCGCTGCCAGAGGCGTCCGCGGAGCAGCCGGCCATCGCGAGCGGGGCGAGGGCGGCGGCCGCCAGGACGGCGCGGCGGCGCGGTCCGGACCCGTCGGGGGCTTGTGGCATGGGGCCACTGTCCCCCACCCGCCGGACACCGGCGGCGCGCGGCGCGTCGTACCACTGCGACGAGCGCCCGGTCGGCCGATCGGATCAGCCGATCGGTCGAGGCCTCCGGGGCTTCTCTTACGGGAAGGGCACCTGGAACAGCACCGGGAAGGGCACCGGGAAGTGGCCTCCGGGAAGGGCCGCCCGCCTCATGCCCCGTGCTTGCGGACGGCGCGCAGCCATTCGCGGTTCATGGCGGCTATGGAAGGCAGCGGGATGCCCTTGGGACAGGCCGTGGCGCACTCGCCGGTGAGGGTGCAGCCGCCGAAGCCCTCGTCGTCCATCCGGGCCACCATGTCGAGCACGCGGGTCTCCCGCTCGGGCGAGCCCTGCGGCAGCACGTTCAGGTGGTTGACCTTGGCGGAGGTGAACAGCATCGCGGAGCCGTTGGGACAGGCCGCCACGCACGCCCCACAGCCGATGCACTCGGCGTGCTCGAAGGCGGAGTCGGCATCGGCCTTCGGCACGGCGGTGGCGTGCGCCTCGGGGGCGGATCCGGTCGGGGCGGTGATGTAGCCGCCGGCCTGGATGATCCGGTCGAAGGCGCTGCGGTCCACGACGAGGTCCTTGACCACCGGGAAGGCGGAGGCCCGCCAGGGCTCGACGTCGATGGTGTCGCCGTCGGCGAAGGAGCGCATGTGGAGCTGGCAGGTGGTGGTGCGCTCGGGCCCGTGGGCGTCGCCGTTGATCACGAGGCTGCACGCGCCGCAGATGCCCTCGCGGCAGTCGTGGTCGAAGGCCACCGGGTCCTCGCCGCGCAGGATGAGGTCCTCGTTGAGGGTGTCGAGCATCTCCAGGAACGACATGTCGCGGGAGATGCCGTCCACCTCGTACGTGACCATCGTGCCGGGGGTATCGGGGTTCTGCTGGCGCCAGACGCGCAGGTTGAGCCTCATGCGTAGCTCCGCTGGGTGGGGTGGACGTACTCGAAGACGAGTTCTTCCTTGTGCAGGACGGGGGCCGCGCCGGTCCCCTGGTACTGCCAGGCGGCGGCGTAGCCGAACTCCTCGTCGCGGCGGGCGGCCTCGCCGTCCGGGGTCTGGGACTCCTCGCGGAAATGGCCGCCGCAGGACTCGGCGCGGTGGAGGGCGTCGAGGCACATCAGCTCGGCCAGCTCCAGGTAGTCGACGATCCGGTTGGCCTTTTCGAGGGACTGGTTGAACTCCTCGCCGCTGCCCGGGACCTTGATGCGGCGCCAGAACTCCTCGCGGATCAGCGGGATCCGCTCCAGCGCCTTGCGCAGGCCCTCTTCGGTGCGGGACATGCCGCAGTACTCCCACATGAGCTCGCCGATCTCGCGGTGGAAGGAGTCGGGGGTGCGGTCACCGTCGACGGCGAGCAGCTTGGCGAGGCAGTCGCGGGTCTCGCGGACCGCGGCCGCCGCCTCGGGGTGGCTGTCGTCGACGGCGTCCCGGTGCGGGTGGCGGGCCAGGTAGTCGTTGATGGTGGAGGGCAGTACGAAGTAGCCGTCTGCGAGGCCCTGCATCAGGGCGGAGGCGCCGAGGCGGTTGGCTCCGTGGTCGGAGAAGTTGGCCTCGCCGATCGCGAAGAGGCCGGGGACGGTGGTCTGGAGGTCGTAGTCGACCCACAGGCCGCCCATCGTGTAGTGCACGGCGGGGTAGATCCGCATGGGGACCTCGTACGGGTTCTCCGCGGTGATCCGCTCGTACATCTCGAAGAGGTTGCCGTACTTCTCGGCGACCTTGTCCCTGCCCATGCGGCGGATGGCGTCGGCGAAGTCGAGGTAGACGCCCTGGCCGCCGGGGCCGACGCCGCGGCCCTCGTCACAGACGTTCTTGGCGGCGCGGGAGGCGATGTCGCGGGGCACGAGGTTGCCGAACGAGGGGTAGATCCGCTCCAGGTAGTAGTCGCGCTCCGCCTCGGGGATCTCGGCGGCGGGGCGGGTGTCGCCCTGGGCCTTGGGGACCCAGATGCGGCCGTCGTTGCGCAGGGACTCGCTCATCAGTGTGAGCTTGGACTGGTGGTCTCCGGTACGCGGGATGCAGGTGGGGTGGATCTGGGTGAAGCACGGGTTGGCGAAGTACGCGCCGCGCCGGTGCGCCCGCCAGACGGCGGTCGCATTGGAGTTCATGGCGTTGGTGGAGAGGTAGAAGACATTGCCGTAGCCGCCGCTGGCCAGGACGACGGCGTCCGCGTAGTACGTGGAGATCCTGCCGGTGATCAGGTCGCGGGCGACGATGCCGCGGGCCGCACCGTCCACCGTGATCAGGTCGAGCATCTCGGTGCGGGCGTGCATCTCCACGTTGCCGGCGGCGATCTGCCGGGACAGCGCCTGGTAGGCACCGAGGAGGAGCTGCTGGCCGGTCTGGCCGCGGGCGTAGAAGGTGCGGGAGACCTGGACGCCGCCGAAGGAGCGGGTGTCGAGGAGGCCGCCGTACTCGCGGGCGAAGGGGACGCCCTGGGCCACGCACTGGTCGATGATCTCGACGGAGATCTGGGCGAGGCGGCGGACATTGGACTCGCGGGCGCGGAAGTCGCCGCCCTTGACGGTGTCGTAGAAGAGGCGGTGCACCGAGTCGCCGTCGTTGCGGTAGTTCTTCGCGGCGTTGATCCCGCCCTGCGCGGCGATGGAATGGGCCCGGCGCGGGGAATCGGAGAAGCAGAACTGGACGACGTGGTAGCCCTGTTCGGCGAGGGTGGCGCCGGCCGCCCCGCCGGCCAGGCCGGTTCCGACGACGATGACGGTGTGCTTGCGGCGGTTGGCCGGGTTGACGAGCCTGGCCTCGAAGCGGCGGCGGTCCCAGCGTTCGGCGATGGGGCCTTCGGGGGCCTTGGTGTCGGCTATCGGCTCCCCGGTGGCGTAGTCGGTGTAGCCGGTTTCGGCGTATGCGCTCATGGTCAGCTCACCACTCCGGTCATGACGGCGACGGGGACGGAGACGAAGCCCGCGAAGAGGACGAGGGCGAGGGTGTTGGCAAGGAGCTTCAGTGCCCGGTCGCGCCGGGCGTTGCCGGCGCCGAGGGTCTGGGCGGCGCTCCAGAAGCCGTGCCGGACGTGCAGGGCGAGGGCGGCCATCGCCACGATGTAAATGGTGTTGCCGTACCAGGTGGAGAAGGTCGCGAGGACGTTCTGGTAGGGATGCCCGGCCCACGCGCGCTCGTTGACGGTGAGCGTGGTGAGGTCGAGCAGGTGCCAGACGATGAACAGGGCGAGGATGACGCCGCCCCAGCGCATGGTGCGGGTGGCGTAGCTCGCACGGCGGCGCTTGTGGGCGTACTTGACCGGGCGGGCCTTGATGTCCCGGCGGCTGAGCTGGTACGCGGACACGGCGTGCGCGAGGACGGCGGCGAGCAGGACCACGCGGGTTGCCCACAGGCCCCAGTGGCTGTGCAGGAAGGGCTCGCCCATGTGGCGGAGCCAGTGCGCGTACCCGTTGAACTCCCCCGGGCCGAAGAAGATCTTGAGGTTGCCGATCATGTGGACGACCAGGTATCCGAGCATGATCAGCCCGGACACCGCCATCACGGACTTCTTGCCGACGGTGGAGTCCCAGAGCGTGCGCGTGGTGGACGGCCGTCGGCCCGTCCGCGTTGCCAGAGCCATGCCACAGACGGTAGGGACCAAAGTCCCGAGAGGTCCAAGACATGATGGCGCTGATCTCGATAGGGAACACCTATGGATGGCGTACCCTGGGACGATGCAGTTCCAGCAGCTCCTGTACTTCGTGGCCGTCGCGGAGACCCGGCACTTCACCCGGGCCGCGGAGCGGGTGCACGTCGCCCAGCCGTCGCTCTCGCAGCAGATCAAGGCGCTCGAACGGGAGCTGGGGGCGGAACTGTTCAGCCGGGCGCGGGGGAACATCGCGCTCACCGACGCGGGCGAGGCGCTGTTGCCGCTGGCCCGGCGGATCCTGGCGGACGCGGACACCGCGCGGCTGGAGGTCCAGGAGTTGGCGCAGTTGCGGCGCGGGCGGGTCCGGCTGGGGGCGACGCCGAGCGTGTGCACGGGCCTGCTGCCGGATGTGCTGCGCGCCTTCCACACCGCGCATCCGGGGATCGAGCTGCTGATCGAGGAGAGCGGTTCGCTGGACCTCGTACGGGAACTCGCGCGCGGGGCCCTGGACCTGGCCCTGATCGCGCTGCCGCTGCCGCCCTCGGCTCCGGCGCTGACCACGGTGGAGCTGCTGACGGAGGACCTGGTGGTGGTCTCGTCTGCGGAGCTGCCGCCTCCGGCGGGCGGCGGCCCCCTCACCGTGTCGGCCCTGCGCGCCGAGCCGATGGTGATGTTCCGCCACGGCTACGACCTGCGGGATCTGACCGTGGCCGCGTGCCGGGCGGAGGGCTTCGAGCCGGTGTTCACGGTGGAGGGCGGGGAGATGGACGCGGTCCTGGGCTTCGTCCGCGCGGGGCTCGGCGTGGCGGTGGTCCCGGCGATGGTCGTCGACCGCGCCGGCCCGGGGCTGCGCGCCACCCCGCTGGCGGGCTCTCCACTGCGCCGCACGATCGCCCTGGCCCACCGCACGGACGTCGCTCCGCCGCGGGCGGCTCGCGAGCTGAAGCGCATCCTGCTGGGCTGAACCCCCGCCGCGTCCCTCGCGGGGCGGCGTCGGGCCGGGCAACGGCCGGGCGGCGTCGGGCCGGGCAACGGCCGGGCGGCGTCAGGCCGGGCGGCGTCAGGCCGTGGCTATGGGGAGGGCCTTGTCGAGCCCGTCGGCCAGCATCGCGAAGGCCCGGTCGGCGTCGGCCACGGCGGCCGGGTGGGCCTCGTCGGCGCTCTGGCCGGCCGCGAGCCGCCGCCAGTTCTCCCGGCCCAGCTCATGGCGCACCGCCACCAGATGGATCGCCGCCAGCCGGGCGGTGAGCGGCGGGACCGACTCGGTTTCGAGCGCGGCGGCGAGCAGCTCCACTTCCCGGTCGGTGTAGTGGGCCAGCCGCTTCTCCAGGCTGGCGGTGGTGTAGAGCAGTTGCTGGAAGGCGAGCACCTCCGGGTGGTCGCACAGCCCGGTGATCGGATTCCGCTCGGCGAGGGCGGCCAGGAAGTGCGCGTGCACCGCGCCCACCGGGGTCCGGCCGGCAGACCGGTCCCGCACGATGCGCGCGGCCTCGTCCTGATGGTCGGCGAACCGGTCGAGCACCAGGTCCTCCTTGCTCGGGAAGTACCGGAACAGGGTGGGCTTGGAGACCTCGGCCGCCGCCGCGACGTCCGCCACCGACACGGCGTCGAAGCCGCGCTCCAGGAAGAGTTCCAGCGCCGTGGCCGCCAGCTGGCGGCGCGTGCGGAGCTTCTTGTTCTCACGCAGACCCGTCGTGTTCTCCATGCGCAGAGCGTAGCACACATTCGTGACTGAGTAAATTTTGTGACTGGGTTGCTTTTTTCTTGGAGAGCCGCTTTCCTTGAGACAACGACGAGGAGAGGACATCCGATGACCGACGTACTGATCGTGGGCTCCGGCCCCACGGGACTGACCCTGGCGTGCAGCCTCTCCCTTGGCGGAGCCGCCGTGCGCGTCATCGAAGGGCGCACGGCACCGCACCGCGAATCCCGCGGCAAGGGCCTTCGGCCGGGCAGTCTCGACATCTTCGAGGAGCTCGGCGCGGCCGGGCCGCTGACGGCCGTCGGCAGCAGCGGCGTGGTCCTGCGCAAGTACTTCGACGGGGCGCACGTCAACGACACCGCCGTCGACGGCGGCCTGCTGATCGGGCAGTGGCAGATCGAGGAGGCGCTGCGCGACCGGCTCGCCGGGCTGGGCGTGCGGGTCGAGTACGGGTCCCGGCTCGCCGGAATCACCCAGGACGCGGCCGGGGTCCGCGCGGAGCTGGCGGACGGCACGGTGATCGGAGCCCGCTATCTGGCCGGGTGCGACGGCGGGCACAGCACCACCCGCAAGCTCCTCGGCATCCCCTTCGAGGGAACCGGGGAGCAGGAGCCCGCGATGGTCCTCGGGGATGTCAGGGCCCCCGGGCTCAGCAGGGACTTCTGGCACCAGTGGTTCACCTCGGAGGGCGGCGGGATACTGCTCTGCCCGATGCCGGGGACGGACTCCTTCCAGCTTCAGGCCTCGCCCGAGCAGGACGAGCAGGGCGAGCTGCAGCCGCCCTCGCTGGAGAGCTTCCAGCGGCTCTTCGACCGGTTTGCCCGGATGCCTGGGATCCGGCTCGAAGACCCCACCTGGCTCTCCGCCTGGCGGGTCAACGTCCGCATGGCCACGCGGATGCGCGAGGGCCGGGTCTTCCTCGCCGGGGACTCCGCGCACGTCCACCCGATAGCCGGCGGGCTGGGCATGAACACCGGCATCGCGGACGCGGCGGCGCTGGGCCGGACCCTGGCCGCCGCCCTCACCGGGCAGACCGGGGAGCAGGCGCTCGACGCGTACCAGGCGGAGCGGCTGCCGGTGGCCGCCGAAGTCCTGGCCGACACCGCGCGGCGGTACGAGCGGGTCGTGGCGGCCGTCCGGACCCCCGGCCGGGGGACGGAGGCCGGCCTGGACTGACCGGCGCCGCCGGGGCACCCGGGGCGGCGCTCCAGCCCGGGCAATCGGGCTCGGGCTCCGGCCCGGGCAATCGGGCTCGGGCTTGGGCTTGGGCTCCGGATCCGGCTCCCGCCGCCACGGGGGGCGACGTCAGGAAGGCGTGGGCACGGCGTCCGACAGCGAGAGGGTGTGGATGCGGTCGGGGGCGCCGGGCTTGGCGTAGTACCAGCCCTGGGCCGTGTCGCAGCCGAGGTCGCGCAGCTGGGCCGCCTGGGCGCCGGTCTCCACACCCTCGACCGTGACCGCGAGTTCGAGGCTGTGGGCCAGGGCGACGATGCCCTCCACGATCTTGACGTCGACCGGATCGGCGGGCTGCTGCTGCATCCCCTTGGTGAAGGAGCGGTCCAGCTTCAGGACGCTGACCGGGAGGCGGCGCAGGTTCGCCAGGTTCGAGTAGCCCGTGCCGAAGTCGTCGAGCGCGATGTCCACGCCGAGGGCGGCGAGTCGGCGCAGGGGTTCCAGAAGTTCGTCGTCGGCGCCGATCAGGGCCGATTCGGTGACCTCCAGACAGAGGGCGCCCGGGGCGAGGCCCGAGTTCTCCAGCACCGCGACCGTGTCAGCGACCAGGCCGGGGTGGTGCAGCTGGGTCGGCGAGAGGTTGACGTTGATCCGCAGGGCCGAGCCCCCGTGCTGGCGCTGCCAGTTGCGGGCCTGGCGGACGGCCTCCTCCAGGACCCAGCGGCCCAGCGGCACGATCAGCCCGGTCCGTTCGGCGAGCGGGATGAAGCGGTCCGGCCCGAGTACCCCGTACTGCGGGTGCGACCAGCGCACCAGCGCCTCGGCGCCGTGGACGCTGCCGTCGTGCATGTGGACCAGCGGCTGGTACTCGATGAAGAACTCGCCGCGCTCCAGGGCCGCCGGGAGGGCGTTCGTCAGGCCGTGCCGGGTGATGGCACGGGCGTCGGCCTCGGCGTCGGCGAACTCGAAGCGGTTGCCGCCGGCCGCCTTGGCCCGGTACATGGTGATGTCGGCGCTGCGCAGCACCTCCGCCGCGGTGCGCTCGCGGGCCGGCCCCTCCACGATGCCGATGCTGCCGCGGACCGACAGCTCGCGGCCCTCGATCCGGATGGGGACCGACAGGGCGGACAGGATCCGGACGGCGAGTTCGGTCACCTTCTCCTCGGTGTCCGAGCCGGTGGTCAGTGCCACGAACTCGTCCCCGCCGAGTCGTGCGACGACCTCGCCGGGGCCCGTCGCGCAGCTCTGCAGCCGGTCGGCGACCTCCACCAGGAGCCGGTCGCCCGCCGAGTGGCCGAGGCTGTCGTTGACCGCCTTGAACCCGTCGAGGTCCAGGTAGCAGAGGCCGAAGCGGCTGCCCCCGGCGCCGCTCAGGGCCTTCTCCAGGCGTTCGAAGAACAGCGTCCGGTTCGGCAGCCCGGTCAGGGCGTCATGGGTGGCCTCGTAGCGGAGCCGCAGGTTCAGCAGCCGGCGCTCGGTGGTGTCCTCCATCAGGGCCAGCTGGTACTGGGGCACGCCCTCGGCGTCGCGGAGCAGCGACACCGTCAGGTTGGTCCACAGCACCGTCCCGTCGTGGCGGTAGTACGGCTTCTCCACTCGGTAGCTCTCGCGCTCGCCGCGCACGAGTTCGCCGTACATCCGCCAGACGTGCGGGGCGTCGTCGGGGTGGCCCCACTCGCTGACGTTGCGGCCCCGGACGTGCCCGCCCATCCCGCCGAACATCTGGAGCAGCGCGTCGTTGACTTCGAGGACGTTGCCTTCGAGGTCGGCGATGCCGATGCCGACGGCCGCGCCCTCGAAGACCGCCCGGAAGCGCTCCTCGCTCGCGTGCAGGGCCTGCTGGGCGTCGATGCGGGCGGTCAGTGCGGAGCGGGCGATCGCCTCCTGCTCCCTGAGGGTGCGCTCGCGCAGGGCGCGGGCGAATCCCGCCGCGATCCCGTGCTGGAGCCGGGCGCAGCGGGACCGGTACTCCTCGGTGCCCTCCACGCCGACGCCGTCGGGGCCGCAGTAGAGCACGAGGTACGACTCGACCACGCCGAGCGTGCCGGCCAGCGCCTCCGGGTCGGTGCAGTGCACGGCGACGAGCTCGGCACCCACCCGCTGGGCGACGCCCGCGTCGAAGGGCCGGGCGTGCAGGGCCTCGGCGAGGGTCCGGGCGAGCGGGATGAGGTGCTGTTCGAATTCGACGCGGGTCAGCGAGGTCGCGGTGACGGGGAAGATCGCCCGTCCCCAGATGGTCGCGAAGCGCCCGATCCGGTCCTCCAGCCCGCTCCGCAGCGCGGCAGGACCCGCCGACAGGCCCGCCGGAGCCGACGGGCCTGTGAGCGCCGCCGGGGGCTCTGCTCCCTGCGCGGGCTGTGCGTTCTTCGGGGTCGGTGTGCCGGAGGGCACCGCGGCCGGGGATCTCACGCCTTGCGTCCCACTCCGCCGAAGCCCGAGAACGCGTACGGGTCCTCGGGCGCCTCGCCGTCCTCCGGGTCCTCGGTGCCCTCGGGCTGCCACAGCGGCATCGACACGACACCGGGATCGACCAGCTCGAACCCTTCGAAGAAGCGGGTGATCTGCTCGCCGCTGCGCATCACGAGCGGGTTGCGGATGTCCCGGTAGACGCCGACCGTTCCGGCGGCGACCTCCCGGGAGAGCGGGATCCCTTCGTAGGAGGCGTGCGTGAGCACCAGGAGGCTGCCGGGGGCCAGCGCGTCGCGCAGCTCGGCGACGGCGGCGTACGGGTCGTCCGCGTCTTCCAGGAAGTGCAGGACGGCGACGAGCAGCAGGGCGACGGGGCGTTCGAGGTCGAGCAGCCGCGAAACCTCGGGGGCGGCCAGGATGTCGCGCGGCTTGCGCAGGTCGGCGGCGACGATGCCGGTGCGGTCGTCGCCGGCCAGGACGGCGCGGCTGTGCGCGACGGCCACCGGGTCGTGGTCCACGTAGACCACGCGGGCCTCGGGGTCGGCGGCCTGGGCGATCTCGTGGACGTTGCCGAAGGTGGGGATGCCGGAGCCGATGTCGAGGAACTGGGTGACGCCCCGGGCCACGGAGTAGCGGACGGCACGGCGCATGAAGGCCCGGTTCGCCTGCATGATCTTGGGCAGGCCCGGCAGGAATTCCATGGCGCGGCGGGCGGCCTGTCGGTCGACCTCGAAGTTGTGGGAGCCGCCCAGGTAGTAGTCGTAGATGCGGGACACGCTCGGCACCGATATGTCGATACCTGGCGGGGCCCAGGAGGGGCGCTCCATCGGGGTCTCCAAGCCGTAGTCCTGCGCGGTCGTCCGGGATCGGACGCCTGTCCGAGCCGAATGTACTGATCATTGCCCAACGGAGCGAGCAAAAGCGGAAATTGGTGATCCGTTCTTCATCACACACCAAAGGCCCCCACGGCCCCTCCCGCAGCGAATGACCGAAACCGACAAGTCGCTTTTGGGAATGCGCAGGTACATGACCGGACGGCTTCGCTCCGTGGCTCAAACCTCTACGGTCTTCCCTCCACCCGTTCAGGCGAACCACGGCCGAGCGCCGCGTACGCGAGCGCATGTGAGCCCATGCTCCCCGGGTGAACAGAGCCTGTACCAGACGCCTGCTGGTGGTCCCGGTCCTGCTGTGGGCGGCACTGTCCGTCACGCCGGCCGTGGCTGATAGCTGCGCCTACGCGACGATCGACGCCGCAGACGGCGCGGGCGCCGTCGGGCTGGTCGCGGCCGCCGGAAGCGGCGCGGCCGAAAGCGGCCGGGGTGGCGGACATCACGGCGACGGCGCTCCCGGTGCCCGGGGCAGCGGCCGCGGAGGCGAGCACGGCAACGGCCACGGGGGCCACCACGGTGGCGCCTGGCACGGCGGACACCACTGCCCGCCGCCTCCGCCGCCGTGCCCGCCGAAGCCGGTCCCCACCCCGACCCCGCCGCCCAAGCCGCCCCCGAAGCCGGCTCCGCCCTCCGCCCCGGCACCCCCGCCCGCTCCGCGGCCGAAGCCCACGCCGCCCGCTCCGGCCCCGCCGAAACCGGTACCTGCGCCGCCCGTCCAGGTGAAGGCGCCGGCCCCGGAAGTGACCCCGCCGCCCCCTCCCCCGCCTCCGGCCCCGAAGAAGCCGGTGGCCAGGCCGGCCTACCGCACGGCCGCCGCCAAGCCGGTCGAGCACCACATCTCACCGGTGACCTTCACCTTGATGACCGCGGCTCCCGCGGTGCTCGCGATCGTCGCGCTGCGCCCGCGTTAGCCCCGCCCCGCACACCCTCCTCGTGACCGATTGGGAGTCATCTTGTCGGAATGGCTCGTCCTGTCCCTCGCGATGGCAGCGGCCTGCGCCGTGGTGCTGTCCATCGCCTCCTTCAACCACCGGCGGATCGGCGAGGACGACGATCCGAGCGAGACCCCGGACGTCATCGAGTACATGACGATGATGATCGGCGTGATCTACGCGATCGTGCTGGGCCTGGCGATCGCCGGCGTCTGGGAGGGCCGCGGAGCCGCCCAGGAATACGTGCGCCAGGAGGCGCAGGCCCTGCACGAGATCAGCGTCCGCTCCGAGGTCTACCCGGCCGAGGTCCGCAAGAAGATCCGGTCCGACGTCGACACGTACGTGACGTACGTGGTGGACACGGAGTGGAAGGAGATGGCCGACCACGGCGATCTGACCGATCGCAGCGGGGAGCTGCTGGAGCGCATCCGCCGGGACGTGACGGACTACGAGCCGCAGACCGACCACGAGGGGCAGGCGTACCAGCCCCTGGTGGACCAGGTCGCGCTGGTGGACGACGCGCGCAGTGCCCGCGGGCAGAGCGCGGGAGCGACGATGCCCGGGGTGGTGTGGTTCGGGCTGATCACCGGGGCGCTGGTGACGGTGGGCCTGGTCTTCACCCTGCAGATCCGCCGCTCGTTCCGGGAGCTGCTGCTGGCCGGGCTCTTCAGCGCGCTGATCGCCTTCCTGCTGTTCCTGATCTGGGACTTCGACGCGCCGTTCGGGCGGGGCATCGCGGCGACCGCCGAGCCCTTCCTCGCGCAGTTCCCGCATCTGCCCCTCGGTGACTGAGGCACCGCGGTGCCCCGCCGGTGCACGGCAAACCGGGGACGGGCCTCCCGTCCCCGGTTCGGCCTACCCCCGTGCCCCATTCGCCCGTTTCTGATCGCGGGTCACCGCGCCCGCACCTAGCGTGGCGGACATCGAGGCGCACGACCTCCCACGTGCGGAAACCGTTCCGCGGCTGCTCCTCGGGGATCCGGAGAACCAACCATGGGTGCGATAGGTACCAACGCCACAGCCCTGCTGAGCGCCGGCGCCACGGGCGCCGTACTCGCGCTCGGCCTCCTCGGCACGCCCTCCGCGACCGCGGCCGAGGCCCAGCCCGTCCCCTCGTTCGGCTTCGCGATCACCCCGTCGACGGTCGCCCCGGGCGGGCAGACGGTGCTCTCCGTGACCGGCTGCAACGCCGCCTACGCCACCGCCTCATCCGGAGTCTTCGACACCGTGAGCATCGCGCGCGGCCAGACCGCGCGGGTGACCGTGGACCGCGACGCCCGGCGCGGAGCCGTGTATTCCGTTTCCTTCACATGCAACGGGGAGAACGGTTCAGCCGACCTCACCATCACCGGCGGCACCACCCGGCCCACGACCAGCTCCACCTCGACCTCGGCGGCCGTCCCCGGCGCCTCGACCTCGACGGCCTCCCAGGGTGCCCTGCTCGGTGTCCGCGGCGGTCTGGGCGGCAGCGTGGCCGGGATGGACGCCAGGGAGCTCGGGGCGGGCGCCGCGCTGTTCCTCGCGGCCGCGGGCGGTACGGCGTACGCGCTCCGCCGCCGCCGTTCCGCGCGCGGCCACTGACCGCCCTCCACTGACCGCCCTCAGCGGACCGGCCCCTCCCGAAGGGCACACTGCCCACACCGCACACACCGGCACCACAGAGCACCGACCGCCGGTCGCCCCGAGTCCTGGCCGAGGATTCGGGGCGACCGGCGGTTCCCGGGCCGTGACCGGGCAGGCGGCCGTCAGGACCGCCCGCGCAGCGGACGGCGCCGGCGCACCACGTGGACGCCCGCGCCCAGGGCCGCGGTGCCGACGAGTCCGGCCCCGATGGCGGTCTCGGCGGTGGACGGGCCGAACGAGCCGCCGACGCCGCCCTGTGCGCCGTTTCCCTGGAGGATCGTGAACCGGTGCGTGGCGACCAGGCTGTTGTCGTGGCACTTGACCGACAGCGTGTGGTTGCCGGGCGAGGCGTGGTTGAAGATCCGGACTGTGGCGAACCCGATGGCTCCGGCCGACAGGGTCGTCTGCGGAAAGTTGCCCGCCGACCAGACCGTGCCGCCGCGGTTGCAGCCGGCCGCGCTGACCTGCATCGTCGAGCCCTGGTGCACGGAGTACGGGTTGACCGTGACGTTGCTCGGCCCGTTGCCGTTGCGGTCGCCCGTCGGGTTCGCGGAGGCGAACGGGGTACTGAGTCCGACGGCGGCGCAAGCCGCCGCGGCCACGGTGAGGGCGCGGAGAACACGCATGGTGGAACCTCCAGTGGGAAACGCCCCGGAGCGGTCGCCCGGGAAGATCGACGAGAACGCCTCCCACGTCGAACCCTCGGGGCGGCTCGCAACCAGCGCATTTCCGGCTTTGGGCCGCAAGGTTGAGCGACACGCCGAGGCACGCCCGGTTCTGCTGACGGATCCGCAGGTCACGACCCGTCAGTCATTTATGTGACAAATACCTGGATGGGCGCACCCCTTCCGGCCCCGCCACCCGTTCGCCCTTCACCGATCGCCGTCTTGCGCACGCAGCCTTAGCGTGCGTGAGGAAGGGCGTACAGGGGTGGGACAAGAACACGGGTCGGGACCCCCGTGTCGGGAAGGGAGAGCCATGACCGAGGACGAGAGCGAGCAGCCACCGAGAAGACGATCCCCCTGGGGCGTGCTCGCGCTGGTCATGCTCAGCGGCCTCGCCATGATGCGCAACGGAGCGGACATCGGCGACGGGCCTCCGCAGCCGACCGCCGCGGCGGCGGTCGCAGTGCCTGCCGAGCAGCTGCCGGCCGAGCCGCCGCCCCAGGGTGAACAGCCGATGCAGCAGCAGGCCGAACCGCCTGCGGAGGTGGAACCGCTGGAGCACTCGTCGGTCCAGCGCGTCCGGATCCCCAACATCAAGGTGGACGCGCCGGTGATAACGGTCGGGCTGGACGCAAAGGGCTGGATCGAAGCCCCGCCGCCGCAGGACCCGAATCTGGCCGGCTGGTACCTGAACGGCATCTCGCCGGGCCAGCGCGGCTCGGCGGTGATCGTGGGCCACGTCGACAACGCGCGTGGCCCGGCCGTGTTCTACGGCCTGGGTTCGCTGCGCAAGGGCAACCACATCGAGGTGGAGCGGTACGACGGACGCACGGCGGTGTTCGAGGTGTACGGCGTGGAGGTCTTCTCGAAGGAGACCTTCCCCGGAGCCCGGGTGTACGGGGACACCGGGCACGCGGAGCTCCGGGTGATCACCTGCGGCGGCGGCTACTCCAAGGCCCGGGGCTACGACGGCAACGTGGTCGTCTTCGCCCGGATGGTGGGGGCCCGCTGAGCGACGGCACACCGACGCCGGACCTCGCAGGCCGGCGCCGCTCCGCCCCGCCGAGGGAGACGTCCTGCTCAGCGGGGCGCAAGTGCGGGCAGCGTCATCCGGTAGCCCCGGGCGAGGAGTTGGGGCAGGTAGGTGCTCACCGCCGTGACGCTCTGCGAACGGTCGCCGCCGGCGTCGTGGTTCAGGACGATCACGCCGGGGGCCGCGCCCTTGAGGACGCGCGAGACGATCGCGGTGGTGCCCGGCTCGGTCCAGTCCAGGGAGTCCACCGTCCAGGCGAGCGGCTCCATGCCCAGCTCCGCCCCGATCTCGAACGCGGCCCGGTTCCACGCCCCGTACGGCGCCCGGAACCACAGCGGCGCCTCCCCCACCGCCTGCTGTACGACCTCGCTCGTGCGGCCGATCTCGGAGGCGAGGTCGGGCCGGCTGAGCCTGGGGATGAGCGGATGGGTCCAGGTGTGGTTGCCGATGACATGGCCCTCGTCGGCCATCCGGCGCAGCAGGTCCCGGTTGTCCGTGGCCATCTCCCCGCAGACGAAGAACATGGCGCGGACGTCGTACCGGGCCAGGGTGTCGAGGATGGCAGGGGTGTAGCGGGGGTCGGGCCCGTCGTCGAAGGTGAGCGCCATGGCGCTCGCCGTGCTTGCGTCGGGGGGCAGTTCCAGGATGGGCCGGGTCCGTACGGCGGGCTTCGCGGCGGGCGGGCGCAGCGGGGCCTCGGCGGTCATGGGGCTCAGCCGGTACGCCCCTTGCCCGGGTGCCTGCGGCCGCAGGGCGCGGACGCCGCCCGGTCCGGCGGCTCCGCCGGGTCCCGGCTGACCTGCCGCGGATCCGGTGCCGGGAAGAGTGCCGAGGCCCGCGCCGGGCGCACCGCCCGCCGCGCTCTGGCCCGGCGCGCCGGTCTCGCCTCCGGTGAGCAGTCCTGAGGCCGCGGCGATTCCGAGGAAGACGGCGGTACGCAGGAGCACGCGTCGCCCTACTGTCGGCTCGTCATTTTTCATTATTACTACGTATCAACGACATCCCCGCGGATGTCGAGAGGCGCGAACGGTCCGCCTTCCCCTCACCCGATCAGCCGCGCCGCACCAGCGGGAACGGCAGCGTCTCGCGGATCGTCAGGCCCGTGAGGAACATGATCAGCCGGTCGACGCCGATGCCCAGACCGCCGGTCGGGGGCATCGCGTACTCCAGAGCGTCCAGGAAGTCGTCGTCGAGTTCCATCGCCTCCGGGTCGCCGCCGGCCGCGAGCAGCGACTGCGCGGTGAGCCGGCGCCGCTGTTCCACCGGGTCGGTCAGCTCCGAGTAGGCGGTGCCCAGTTCGGTCCCGAAGGCGACCAGGTCCCACCGTTCGGCGAGGCGCGGGTCCTTGCGGTGCTGCCGGGTCAGCGGGGAGACGTCGGTGGGGAAGTCCTTGTAGAAGGTCGGCAGCTTGGTCTTCTCCTCCACCAGCCGCTCGTACATCTCCAGCACCACGTCACCGCGCGTGTCCTCGGGGGCGTGCGGGACCGAGGCGCGGTCGCACAGCCGCCGCAGCACGTGCTCCTCGGTGTCGGCGTCGACCTCTTCGCCGAGCGCCTCGCTGATGGCCCCGTACATCGTCTTGACCGGCCAGATCCCGGAGATGTCGTGGACGACGAGCTTCCCGTCGGGTCCGGCCTTGTGGGCGACCGGCGAGCCGAAGGCGGCGGTCGCGGCGCCCTGGACCAGCTCGCGCGTGAGGTCGAGCATCACGTCGTAGTCGGCGAAGGCCTGGTAGGCCTCCAGCATCGTGAACTCGGGGTTGTGCTTGTAGGAGACGCCCTCGTTGCGGAAGGTGCGGCCCATCTCGAAGACCTTCTCCAGGCCGCCGACGCACAGCCGCTTCAGGTACAGCTCGGGCGCGATGCGCAGGTACAGGTCGAGGTCGTAGGCGTTGATGTGGGTACGGAAGGGCCGGGCGTTGGCGCCGCCGTGGATCTGCTGGAGCATCGGGGTCTCGACCTCAAGGTAGCCGCGGTCGAGCAGCCCCTGGCGCAGGGCCTGGACCGCCGTGGAGCGGGCCCGTACGACGTCCCGTGCCTCGGGGCTCGCGACCAGGTCGAGGTAGCGGCGCCGGACCCGGGCCTCGGGGTCGGCGAGGCCCTTGCGCTTGTCGGGGAGCGGGCGCAGGCATTTGCCGGTGAGCTGCCAGGAGGAGACCACGAGCGACGGCTCTGCGCTGCGACTGGCGCCGATCTCACCGCTCGCGACCACGTGGTCGCCGAAGTCGACCTGGGAGGTGAAGGAGTCCAGGACCCCTGCGCCCGTCTCGTCGCGCGTGAGCATCAGCTGTATGTCCCCCGACCAGTCGCGCAGGACGGCGAAGACCACGCCGCCGAGGTCGCGTACGAGCATCACCCGGCCGGCGAGGGTGGCCCGTTCGCCGGAGCGGGCGCCGGCAGGGTGCTCGGGCTGGGCGGCCAGCAGCGCGGCCACGGTATGCGTGCGCTGCGGGATGCCGACCGGGTACGGGTCGGTGCCGGCCGCCCGGATCCGCTCCATCTTGTCGTGGCGGACGCGGACCTGTTCCGGCAGCCGCTCGGCCCGCACCGCCCCTTCGGCCTCCTCCCCTACGAGGTGCAGGCCGAGGGAGTCGATGGCGGGCAGCCCCTCGGTGCTTGCGGGTGCGGTGAGCCCCTTGGCGTGGCCGTTGCCCCACAGCTTGCGCAGGCTGGGTACGGAGACGAAGCCCTCGGCGATGCCGGAGGCGAGGCTGACCCGGGCGAGCGAGCCGGCGTCCTGGTAGCAGAGGAACCGCGGGTACCACTCGGGCCCGTACTTGACGTTCGAGCGGTACAGGGCCTCCAGCTGCCACCAGCGGGAGAAGAACAGCAGCAGTTTGCGCCACAGCTTCAGGACCGGGCCGGCGCCGATGCGGCCGCCCTCCTCGAAGGCGGAGCGGAAGACGGCGAAGTTGAGGGAGATCCGGCGCACGCCCAGGCCGGGGGCGGCGGCGCACAGCTGGGCGACCATGAACTCCATGACGCCGTTGGGGGCGGTGCGGTCGCGGCGCATCAGGTCCAGGGAGATGCCGTCCTTGCCCCAGGGGACGAAGGAGAGCAGGGCGATCAGTTCGCCCTGCTCGTCGAAGGCCTCGACGAGCAGGCAGTCGCCGTCGGCGGGGTCTCCGAGCCGGTCCAGGGCCATGGAGAACCCGCGCTCCGTCTCGGTGTCGCGCCAGCGGTCGGCGCGGTCGACGATGCGCTGCATCTCGTCCTCGGAGAGGGCGGAGTGGCGGCGGATGACGGTGGTGGCTCCGGTGCGTTTGACGCGGTTGACGGCCTGGCGGGTGACGCGCATGTCGCGGCCGTCGAGGTCGAAGTGGGCGACGTGCAGGATCGCTTCGTCGCCGAGCTGGAGGGCGCCGAGTCCGGAGCGGGCGTACGCGGTGGCGCCGTCCTCGGAGGCTCCCATCACGGCGGGCTGCCAGCCGTAGCGGCGGGCGACCCCGAGCCAGGCGTCGATGGCGGGGGTCCAGGCGGCGGGGTCGCCGACCGGGTCGCCGCTGGCGAGGCAGACGCCGGCCTCGACCCGGTAGGTGACGCCCGCCTTGCCGTTGGGGGCGAAGACGACGGCCTTGTCGCGCCGGGTGGCGAAGTAGCCCAGGGAGTCGCTGCGTCCGTACGCCCCGAGCAGGGCGCGGATGCGGGGCTCCTCGTCCCCGTGCAGGGCGGCGGTCAGCCGCTGCGAGCGGAAGAGCGTCGAGGCGGCGTTCAGCAGGGCGAGGGCACCGAAGAGGCCGAGGAAGAAGTACAGCGGGCGGGGCGGGTGGCCGTCGAACTGCCGGGGCGAGACGAGGCCGCCGAAGACCTGCCGGGCGGCCCAGTCCAGCCACTGCCCCTTGGGCAGGGTGCCGGGGAACAGGGCGACCAGGCCCCAGCCGAGGAGCACGGCGGCGAGCAGGCCGAGGCCCAGGACGAGCAGGGCGCGCCAGAAGGCGCCGGGCCGGGAGGCGGCGTAGAACTCCCTGCGGGCGGCGATCAGGACCCCGATGGCGGCGACGGCGAGGGCCATGGACGGGCCGCCGACCCAGTAGTACTCGTCGGCGATGATCAGGAGGTCGGCCAGGATGAGCAGGGCCAGATAGGTGACGACGATCCACCAGGCGACCTTCTTGCGGGTGCCGAGGGCGGCGGCGAGCAGGAACAGGAAGACGGCATAGGCCAGGTTGGCGCTGACGGGCACCACGATCTCGTCGAGGAAGCGCACGACGTGTCGCAGGAGGTGCCGCAGCGTCGGGGAGAGCGCCAGTACGGCGCACAGCAGGCCGAGCGCTCCGAAGAACGCGGCGAATGCGTCGGGGACCCGGTTGAGGAAGCGGTTCCGGGTGCCCCTGGTCTCCTCCACGGTGGCACTCATGGTTCGCACTGTAGGGAGGCCCGCGCCGCTGCGCGCGCCGAGGCGCATGACCTCGGGAGGGTGGCCGAGCACGTGAACACGGGATTCGAACGCGGTACGGACGGCCCCAGCGGTGGTGGTCGGCGCCTCCGAGCAGGCCTGGCACCGGATCGTCGGCTCGGTGGCGGTCCGCCCGGTCAAGGCGGGCCGGTGGCCCGTCACGGTGGTGCCGTAACGGGCCGGGCGGACGGGCCTGGCGGTCGGGCCGGCCGTGGGCTACTTGGCCATCGTCAGGCCGTCCCTGGCCGCGCCTCGGCCGAGGACGGCTTCGCTGACGGCGTCCCGAGCCGTCTCGTAGGCCTCGTGGCCGGGTTCCTCGGCCAGGGCTGCGGGCAGGTTGACGACCTTGCCGGAGGACAGGTCCATCATCTGGGGGATGAACTCGGCCTTGGTGACCTGCCAGCGCTGTCCGGCGGCGGCGGGCGGGGCGAAGGTGAAGCGGCCGATCGAGCCGTAGTTGCCGCGCATGTCCCGCGCTCCCGAGTAGTTGAACATCTCGCCGGCGACCTGGTCGCCCATGCCGTAGACGATCCACGTCCCGTTGACCTTCTCGTAGGCCTGCGGGATGTGCGCGTGCGTGCCCAGGATCATGTCGATGTCGGGGCGTCCGCCGGTCTGCGAGGCCGTCAGCGCCTTGCCGAGCGACAGCTGCTTCTCGTCCGGCTCGGTCTGCCATTCCGTACCCCAGTGCAGGCTGACCAGGACCACGTCCGCGCCCGCCTTCCGGGCGGCCCGCGCATCCGCGATGATCTCGTCCTTCTCCATCAGGTTGACGGCCCAGGGCCGGCCCTCCGGCATCGGGTAGCCGTTCGTGTCGTACGTGTACGCCAGGTGCGCGACCTTCGCGGAGCCCGCCGTGTACATGGTCGGCGTGGCCGCCTCGGCGGCCGTACGGGCCGAACCGGCGTGCTTCAGACCGGCCTTGTCGAACTTGTCGAGGGTGCGCTTCAGGCCTTCCGTCCCGGCGTCCAGGGTGTGGTTCGAGGCCGTGGAGCAGCCGTCGTACCCGGCGTCCGCCAGCCCGTCGGCCACCTCGGGCGGGGACTGGAAGGCCGGGTAGCCGGTGAACGGCCCGCCGTCCTCCCCGTACACGGTCTCCATGTGGCAGATGGCCAGGTCGGCCGCCGACACCACCGGCTTGACCAGGGAGAACATCGGCTTGAAGTCGTGGCCGTCGCCGCCCGCGTCGGCTGCCGCCCGCTGGATGACCGAATCGTGCGGCAGCACGTCACCGGTCGCGACCAGGGTGAAGCCCTTCGCGCCGCCGGCCGGGGCCGAGTGGGGCCCGGTACCGGTGGACGGCGCCGGGGCAGGGGAGTTGCCGAGGCGGGCCGGCGCGGGCTTCTTGCCGGCGGAACAGCCCGCGGCGGCCGCCGCCAGCAGGACAGCCGACAGGAGCGCGAGGGCCTGCCGGGTGTGCTTGGTCATCTGAGTCAGCTCTCATTGGTAGGACTATCCGATCATCTGTATTCCAAAGCGATTGGCATCACCAGTCGGAGGGCCTGACTCCGGTCACGCCCGGCCTCACGCCCGGCAGCCGTTCGCCGCGCCGTTCGACCGTTCACCGCCGGGCGCGGCCGCCCACCGGATGACCGGGGTGCTTGGGCGCAACGGCGGGACCGGACGGTTCCCGGGGCGCTCCGTGCAGGTGAGGGTGGGTCCGTCGGAGCCGAACGGACCCAGGAAGGAGCGCCTCGTGCCCCTCTCCCCCACCCTCCAGCGCACGGACCCCGAGGCGCTTGCCGAACTCCAGCGCGACCACGGGCGGGCCCTGTTCGGCTTCCTGCTCGGCCTCACGGCCGGGGACTCCCAGCGTGCCGAAGACCTCGTACAGGAGACCCTGGTCCGCGCGTGGCAGCACCCGGAGGTGCTGGAGAGCGCCCACGAGTCCATGCGGCCCTGGCTGTTCACGGTGGCGCGGCGCCTGGCGATCGACGCCCGCCGGGCCCGGCTGTCGCGGCCGCAGGAGGTGGACCCGGAGGGACTGGAGCAGGCGCCCGCACCCGAGGACGCGGTGGCCGGCTCGGACATTGCGATCGACGTCCGGCGGGCCGTGGGCTCGCTCGGTCCGGAGCACCGCGAGGTGCTGATGCAGGTCTACTTCCAGGACCGCTCGGTGGCCGAGGCAGCGGCAGAGCTCGGGATTCCGACAGGAACGGTCAAATCCCGTACGTACTACGCCCTTCGCGCCCTGAAAAAGGGACTCCAAGGATACGGATACGGCCTCGGCGCCTGAACATCAGAGGGAATCACTCAGCGAACGAACCGAACACGCGCGGATCGGACACAATACGCATCGAAATCGGCCTCAGAGCGTTCAAGTTGGGTAAACATCCCCCGATCCGCGAGTCGCTCGGTGAAGGCTCATGGCTGACGACGGGAAGCTCGACGCGCGGGAGAAGGTGGAACGGTGCAGCCCGAGGGTACGAACGGCACCAGTGACGGCGGGCTCGCGGTGCCCATGGCATGGCTCTACGCGGAGTACATCGCCGACGAACTGCTGCGCACGGGCCGGCTGATCCCGGTCAGTACCCTGGAGTTCCGCGCCGGGCGGGACACGCTCGCGCTGACGATCTACCTCTCCGACGCGGCCGGCGAACTCTCCGGGATCCGGGTGGTCTCGCAGCTCGACGAATGGCTGTCGCTGACGGCGTACGGGCACCCCTGGCGCGACTGGGTGCACACCCGGTTCCTCGCACTGGGCGAGGAGGCCAGGGAGCGCGGCCGCGGCGAGGACCCGGACCTCGAACTGGCCCGCGCGGCCTGGCGCTGGCTGGACCGCACCGAACTGTTCGCCACCAACCTCGACCCGGGCCGGCCCGACCACGACGACACCCCGCCCGGCCTGGACGAGAACGCACGGGTGTGGACCCCGGCCTGGCAGCTCGGCCTGCCGCTGGGCCACTTGGCGATGCACCTGTTCTGACGCGGGCTCCGGGGTCAGACGGACCGGCGGGGACCCGGCGCCTCCGCCGGATCCATTACCAGGCCGGTGAAATCGGCCTCGTTGCGCTCGGCCCGGGTGACGTACCACCGGGCGATCAGCCACATCACCGGGTACACCACCAGGCCGAGGGCCACCCAGACCAGCGGGCCCGACGCGGAGCGCGGCAGCGCGAACAGCACCGGCAGCGTCCCGACGAGCAGCGCGAGCGCGCCCAGCGCACCCAGCCCGGCCCGGAGTTGGCTGCGCATCAGGGCCCGGACATAGGTCGCGCCCAGCGTGGTCTGCTCGGAGATCTCCGAACGGGCCGGGGTGTGCGCGGGCGGGCGGCGACGGGCACCGCGGGGCACGCCCGTGACGATCTCCCGCCGGGGCGGCGACGGCGGCTGGTGCTGCTCGGACATGGGGCCGGAGTCTACGCAGGGGAACGTCATTTGAGGAGACGGGACAGCCTCCGGTCGGCGAGCGGCTTGCCACCGGTCTGGCAGGTCGGGCAGTACTGGAGCGAGGAGTCGGCGAACGACACCGAACGGACCGTGTCCCCGCACACCGGGCACGGCTCCCCGTCCCGGCCGTGCACCCGCAGCCCGCTCTTCTTCTCGGCCTTGAGGTTCCCGGCGGCCACGCCGTGCGCCCGTTCGACGGCCTCGCGCAGGGTCCGCCGGACGGCCTCGTACAGGTGGGTGACCTGCTCCTCGTCGAAGGAGGCGGCCAGTTTGAAGGGCGAGACCTTCGCCGCGTGCAGGATCTCGTCGCTGTACGCGTTCCCGATCCCCGCGATGACGCCCTGATCGCGCAGCACCCCCTTGATCTGCCGCCGCTCCCCCGCCAGGAGCGCGGCGAACGCGTCCCGGTCGAACCCGTCGGCGAGCGGGTCGGGGCCGAGACGGGCGATGCCGGGCACCTCCAGCGGGTCGCGGACGACGTACACGGCGAGGCGCTTCTGGGTGCCGGCCTCGGTGAGGTCGAAGCCGCCGCCGCCCTCCAGGACGACGCGCAGGGCCAGCGGGCCCTTGCCGGGGCGCGGCGGCCGGTCGGGCAGGGTGTCCTGCCAGCGGAGCCAGCCGGCCCGGGCCAGATGGGTGACGAGGTGGAGTTCGCCGATCCGCAGCGCGAGGAACTTGCCGTGGCGGGCGGTGGCCCCGGCCGGCTGCCCTTCGAGGGCGGTGAGCGGGGGAGCGTACGTCTTCAGCACGCTGACGGCGAGCGGGAGGACGCGCTCCACCACCCGCCCGGCGAGGTGCTCGTCGAGGAACTCCCTCAGGGCCTCGACCTCCGGCAGCTCGGGCATGCCCCCAGCGTGCCGCGCGGGCGCCGCCCCGGCGACCCGGGGCGGGGGGCCGCGTCGCTGCCGGGCTCGCGGCCACGGGCCTCGGCCGGGCCGGTCAGGACATCACGAACTCGCACCAGACGCACTTGCCGCTGCCCCGCGACTCCACTCCCCAGACGTCCGCAAGGCGGTCCACCAGCATCAGGCCGCGGCCCGAGACGCCGGCGTCGCCCGCCTCGCGGCGGCGCGGCAGTGCGCTGGAGCGGTCCTCGACCTCCACGCGGAGTCTGCGCTGCGGGCCCGCCAGGACCCGGAGGGTCACGATCGCCGGGCCGTCCGTGTGCATCAGCGCGTTCACGATGAGCTCGTCCGCAACGAGCTCGATCTCGTCGGCCCGCTCCCGCGCGCCCCATGACCGCACCGCCGCGCCGATCATGTGGCGGGCCGCGACCAGGGCTTCCGGGTCTCCCTGGGCCACGTGCTGCTGGAGGCGGCCGCCGCCCTGCGGGACGTCCTTCACCTGGCGGCGCAGCAGGAGCAGCGCCATGTCGTCGTCTCCGCCCCGCTCGTCGATCACCCCGCAGAGCCGGTCCGCCAGCCGCGGCAGGTCCGCCGGTCCGCTTCGGATCAGCGAGGTGAGCAGCTGGATCCCGTCGTCGAGGTCCGCCCCGGGGTGTTCCACGAGGCCGTCCGTGCACAGCAGGATCGTCTCGCCCTGGTCCAGTTCCACGGTGGTCACCGGGTACTCCAGGCGGCCGAACTCGGCCGACAGGCTCAGCGGCATCCCGCCCTCCACGGGCAGCCTCCGGCAGTCCCCCTCGCGGGTGCGCAGCAGCGGGTCGATGTGCCCGGCGCGGACCACTTGCAGCACACCCGTGGAGAGGTCGGCCTGCACGTACGTGCACGTCGCGAAGCGGTCGGTGTCCAGCTCGTGCAGGAAGACGGAGGCCCGGGCCATGACGGTGCCCGGGGAGTGCCCTTCGGCGGCGTACGCGCGCAGCACGATCCGCAGCTGGCCCATGACCGCGGCCGCGTGCGTGTCGTGGCCCTGGACGTCGCCGATGACCGCCCCGACCCGGCCTCCCGGCAGGGGGATGACGTCGTACCAGTCGCCGCCGATGTCCCGGCCCATCCGGGCGGAGCGGTACCGTACGGCGATCTCCGCGCCCGGCACCGACGGGATGCGGCGCGGGAGCATCGCCTGCTGGAGGCCTTCCGCCAGGTCGTGCTCCTGCTCCAGCAGCATGGCGCGCTGGAGGCTCTGCGCGATGCTGCTGCCCAGTGCGACCAGCAGGTTCCGCTCGTCCTGGGTGAAGCCGTCCTTGTCCTGGTAGAGCAGTCCGATCGCGCCGATCGGGCGGGCCTGGGCGATCAGCGGCAGGTAGGCGGCCGCCGAAATGTCCATGGACGAGATCTTCGACCAGAGCTCGGGGTACCCCTCGGCGAATTCCTGCGCGGTGTCGAGGAAGCGCGGCTGCAGCGAGCGGACGACCTCGCTCATCGGGTACGGCTCGTCGATCCGGGTGAAGCGGGTGCCGGGTACGAAACTGCCCTCCGGCCCCTCCGCCACGAGGTGGATCCGCCCGGCTTCGACCAGGCCCATCACCATGCCCATGGAGCCGAGCCGCTCCAGGCCGTGGGCGTCGCCGATGACGTCGATGACGTCCTGCACGGTCCGGGCGTGCGCGAGGGCGGCGGTGGTGCTCTCGACCACCGAGGTCTGGCGGCGCCGCTCCTCGTCGAGGCCGAGGCGCTCCGCCGAGTGGCTGAGCTCGTCGGTGGCGTCGCGGACGATGCCGATGATCCGGAAGGGGCGGCCGTCGGGGCCGCGCATGACGCGGCCCTGCGTGTGGGTCCAGCGCAGCAGGCCGTCCCGGCAGCGGATCCGGAAGTAGGCGCCGTAGTTGTCGTCGCCGCCCTTGAGAGCGCTGGAGACGAGGGCGTCGAGCCTCGTCGCCTCGGCGACCGGGACGCGTGGGGAGAGGGACTCGGGGTGTCCGTCGTACTCCTCGGGCGTCGTGTCGAACACGTCGAGGGCCGCTGCGTCCATGTGCATGAGACCGGTGACCAGGTCCCAGTCGAAACTTCCCATGCGGTTCAGCGACAGCGACCGGTCCGGGTGTGCGGGCCAGTCGTCCGGCAGCGATACGGTGGTCGGCACCGATCCACCATGACACACGGGCCGCTCAGGCGCTCTCCAAGTACCGGACGGGATCCGAGGGCGGCTGCTGCCGGCCCGGGACAGTGAACGGGTCGTCCAGGGTGAACGGGTCGTCCGGGGCGTGCGGGCCGTCGGGGGCGTGCGGGGTGAACGGGTCATCCGGAGCGTGCGAGCCGTCCGGGGCATGCGGGGTGAACGGGTCATCCGGAGTGTGCGAGCCGTCGGGGACGTGCGGGGTGAGCGGACCGTCCGGGGTGAGCGAGCCGTCCGGGGCGCGCGGGGTGAACGGGTCATCCGGAGCGTGCGAGCCGTCCGGGGCATGCGGGGTGAACGGGTCGTCCAGGGCGCGCGAGCCGTCGGGGGCGTGGGGGTCGCCCGTGTCGGACGGCAGCGGCGTCAGAGCGTCGGGCGCCGGCGGGAGCCCCGGGGCGGCCGGGCCCTGCGGGGACTGGTCGGCGAGGGAGTCCGGCGGGAGGTCGCCCGACGGGTTCGCGGGCGCGTCCGACCGCGGAGGCACGGGCGGGTTCGCGGGCGCGTCCGACCGCGGAGGCACGCGCGGTCGCCCGGGCCGCTGCGGGGCGGAGGGCGCGGGCTTGGCCGGCTGGGCCTGCCGGTCCGGGGCGCTCTGCACCGGCACGCAGTCCGTGGCCTCGGGGGCCGGAACCCCGAGGGGGCCGCCCGGCGGCTTCGGCGGGGCCGGCGGTGCGGTCCGGGCCGGGTTGTTCGTCCCGGCGTTCGCGCCGGCGTCCGTCTCGGGCGGAGCGCAGGGCTCGGCCGGGGAGGCCCCGGGCCGGGTCGCGTGGCCGGTGGGGATGCCTTGCGCGGGGTCGTACGCGGGCACCGCCTGCGGGGTGCGGTCCTGGGCGCCGTCGTCGCCGGTCTTGCGTTCGAGCCAGGTGTTGTCGGTGGTGTTGACGATGACCAGGCTCTTGATCGCGTGCGGGGTCGGTTCGATGACGATGACCTGGTGGGGCTGGTAGCCGCTCCACTTGTCGCCCTTGAGCGCCGGTGAGCCCTTGGGGGCGCGCGGCGCGAGCAGCGGATTTCCGCAGGCGCACCGGACCCGGGGCATTCCGTGGTCGTCGACGAGGACGGCGGTGCCGGCCTGGAGCACGGACTGGAAGCCCTCCGCGCGGCCGTCGCGGAAGGAGTGGTTGGTGACCCGGGTGTCGGCGCGGAGCACGACCGGGGTGAGGCCGCGCAGGAACTCGGGGATCTTGGCCGTCTCGACGGAGGCTGCCTGGGCGAAGGCCTTGGCCTTGGTGCCGTCCTCGGTGAGGGCGCGCAACTGCGCCTCCACGTCGCAGCTGCTCAGCCGCTGGGTGCCGCCGTAGAGGCCGGGGGTGGCCGCGTTGACGGTGCGGATGCCCTGGCCGGTCGGATTGGGCAGAGAGGGCTGCGCGGGGGCGGACTCTCCGATGGCGGAGGTGGCGGTGAAGGGGTCGGGGCCGGCCGCGGCGACGGGCTGGAGCAGGACCTCCTGACTCTCGGGGCCGGCCGTGCTCGCGGGTTCTTCGGAGGCTCCGCAGGCCGCGGCGAGCAGACCGAGGAGCGTGAAGAGGGCGGCGCGGGCCGGTGCATGACGGCGCGGAGTCTGACGAGGTGTCGGTACGTGCACGTGAATCTCCCTTTCGCCCCGGTTGCTCCCTCTTGTCTGCCGTATCCGCGGGAAGGCCGCAACCGGAGCGCCGGGACGAAGTCGGACTGCGACCCGAGCCGTCTTGAACATGTTCAAGGAACCTCGTAAGGTCACCATCGCGAGTTGAACGCGTTCAAAGCGTTCGGCCGCACTCGGAGGGGAGTCTGCGGTGCAGGTACTGGTGCGCCTGATCGTCACGCTGGGCATGCTCTACGTCATCCCCGCCGGCCTGCGTCTGATCGACCCGGCCGGACTGCGCCGGACCGCCCGGATCTGGCCGCTGCTCGCCGCCCCCGGAGCCCTGTGCCTCTGGCTGCCGCGCGGCGCCCCCGCCGCGGCGTTCGCCGCACTGTACGCCGCGGCCACCCTGGCGCTCGCGGCCCGGGCCCCGGCCCGGCTGCTGCGGGCCCTGCGGACCGCGTCCGGGGGGACACGGACGCTCGCGCCGGCGGAGATCGCCGTGTTCACCGCGCTGGTCTCGCCGTCCGTCGCCGGGACCGCGCTCGTCGCCGAGCGCGCCGGGTACCGGCTGTTCGGCTTCGACCTGGACATCCTGGCGCTGACCGTGCCGCACTTCCACTTCGCCGGGTTCACGGCGGCCCTGGTCGCCGGGCTGGTGTGCCGGGCCGCGGCACCCGATCGCGGTGCGGCACCGGCCCGCTGGGCCGCGTACAGCGTCCCCGGCGGGACCCTGCTCGTCCTCCTCGGGTACTTCGTGGACGACTGGGTGGAACTGGCGGGCGCGGTGGTGCTGACCGGCGGGATGTGGGCGGTCGCGCTCATGACCTGGCGGGAGATCCGGCCCGCCGCACGGGACCGCGCCACCGGGGCGCTGCTGGCGGCCTCGGCGACGGTCCTGGTGGCCACCATGCTGCTCGCCCTGTGGTGGGCGCTCGGCGAGGCCGCCGACCTCGTGCACCCCACCTTGACCTGGATGGCCGCGACCCATGGTCTCGGCAACGCGCTCGGCTTCGCCCTGTGCTCGCTGCTGGCCTGGCGCCGGCTGGCCGGGGACGCCACCCGACGGGAGGAGACCACCCCATGACCCGACTCATCAATGCCGGCCGGCCCGCCTTCAACCACCCCGACCGGGGTGCGACGGAGCGCCGCCCGCTGCCCGCCGGATACAACCACCTGCACCACCGCACCCGGATCGGCCACGGGCAGGCCGTCTTCGAGACCGCCGGAACGGCCGTCACCACCTTCGGCGCCCACCGGGCCTCGGGCCTGTTCGTCCGGGCCGGCCACGGCGCGGTCCGGCCCGGGAGCCGGGTCGTGGTCGGGATCGGCTTCGGGCCGCTGCGGATCAGCGCGCCGTGCCAGGTGGTCTGGACCGCTTACGAGCCCACGCGCATCGGTTTCGCGTACGGGACGCTGGCCGGCCACCCGGAGTGCGGGGAGGAGTCCTTCATGGTGCACCGGGACCCGGACGGCACGGTGTGGTTCGAGGTGACCGCCTTCAGCCGCCCGGCGGCCTGGTACACCCGGCTCGCGGGCCCGGTGGTCCCCTTCCTGCAGCAGTGCTACGCCCGCCGGCTCGGCCGCACCGTGCGCAAGCTGGCCGCCGCGGCCTGATCGGCTCGATACTGGAGGGGATGGACTGGTTCACGGCGCCCGGTTACTGGCTGGGCCGGCTGATCTTCCAGCGGGCCCTCGCCGGCGTCTACCTGTTCGCGTTCCTCGCGGCCGTCCTTCAGTTCCGGGCACTGATCGGGGCGCACGGCATGCTGCCCGTGCCGCGCTACGTGCAGTACGTGCCGTTCAAACGCGCCCCGAGCCTGTTCCAACTGCGCTACTCGGACCGCTTCTTCGCCGGTTGCGCCTGGGCGGGCGCGGCGGTGTCCGCGGCTCTGGCCGCGGGGGCGGGGGACCTCGTTCCGCTGGGTGCGGCCATGGGCATGTGGGCGCTGCTGTGGCTGTTGTACCTCTCGATCGTGAACGTGGGCCAGACCTGGTATTCCTTCGGGTGGGAGTCGCTGCTGCTGGAGGTGGGCTTCCTCGCGGTCTTCCTCGGCAACGAACGGGTCGGGCCGCCGGTGCTGGTGCTGTGGCTGCTGCGCTGGGTGGTCTTCCGGGTGGAGTTCGGCGCAGGGTTGATCAAGATGCGCGGGGACTCCTGCTGGCGCCGGCTCACCTGCCTCTACTACCACCACGAGACGCAGCCGATGCCGGGGCCGCTGAGCTGGTTCTTCCACCACCTGCCGAAACCGCTGCACCGGGTGGAGTGCGCGGCCAACCACGTGACGCAACTGGTGATCCCGGTCCTGCTGTTCACTCCGCAGCCCGTGGCCTCGTACGCGGCCGGGGTCATCGTGGCGACGCAGCTGTGGCTGGTGCTGTCGGGCAACTTCGCCTGGCTGAACTGGCTGACGATCACCCCGGCCCTGTCGGCGGTCGACTTCACGGGACTCGCGGGACCGCCGCCGGCCGCCGCTTCGCGTCCGGCGCCCGTCTGGTTCGCGGTCCTGGTGTGTGCGGTGACCGTGCTGGTGCTGGTGCTGAGCCGGCATCCGGTGCTCAACATGGTCTCGCGGCGCCAGGTGATGAACCGCTCCTTCGACTCCCTCCACCTGGTCAACACATACGGCGCCTTCGGCACGGTGGGCCGGATCC
Organism: Streptomyces sp. NPDC097981; assembly: GCF_040302565.1. Taxonomy (NCBI): domain Bacteria; kingdom Bacillati; phylum Actinomycetota; class Actinomycetes; order Kitasatosporales; family Streptomycetaceae; genus Streptomyces; species Streptomyces sp. NPDC097981. Next base: position 10,370 of record NZ_JBEORW010000008.1, on the reverse strand, counting down.
GGGACGAGGTGGTCGTCGAGGGCACCGCGGACCCGGTGCCGCGGGAGGACGGCGCGTGGCGGGAGTACGGGTTCAAGGGCAAACCGGGGGATCTGCGCAGCATTCCGCGCCAGTTCGCCCCGTACCACCTGCGGCTGGACTGGCTGATGTGGTTCGCGGCCCTCTCCCCCGGCTATGCGCGGGACTGGTTCGGGCCGTTCGTGGAGCGGCTGCTGGTGGGCGACCGGGACACTCTGCGGCTGCTGCGCCACAATCCCTTCCCGGACGCCCCGCCCGTGTACGTGCGGGCCCGGCTGTACCGCTACCGGTTCACCACCTGGCGGGAGCTGCGCGAGACGGGCGCGTGGTGGCACCGCAGGCTGCTGCGCGAGTACCTCCCGCCGACTCGTCTCGCGGAAGCGTCCTGGTCAGAGCCCGAGTAGCGCCGCCTCGCGCTCGGCGTCGAGGCCGGGCGCGGGCCGGTCGGGGCGCTGTGGGGGCACTCCGCCGAGCGAGGTGAGCCATGCCCAGGTGTCGGCCACGGTCTCCTCGACCGGGCGGCACTTCAGGCCAGCCGTGTGCGCCTTGGTGACGTCGCCGCCGTACATGTAGTCGTGCTGGTCGCCCTCGGGGAGCCAGAGCGGCAGTTCGGTCCAGGGCTGCACGCCGGCCTCCTCGATCCGTGCCGGGTCGGTCCAGCGGAGCTCGGCGCCGCCGCCGGTGACGGCCGCGCAGGCTTCGAGGAACCGGTTCATCGTGGCGTGCCCGGGCGGGCAGACCACGTTGTACGGGCCGCCGAGTCCGGCCCCGGCGGCGTCCAGGGTCCAGGCCGCGAGGTCGCGTACGTCGATGTACTGGACCATGGACCCGCTCGGGCGCGGGGCGAGCATCGGCCCGCCGCGGGCGGCACGGTTCAGCCACCAGGGAAGTCGGCCGACGTTCTCGTACGGCCCGAGGATCAGTCCGGCGCGGACCAGCAGGGCCCGGTCCCCGAAGGCGTCGGTGGCGGCGATCTCGCCGCCCCGCTTGTCCTCGGCGTAGGCCGTGCCGTCTGCGTCAGCAGAGCCCTCGACCAGCGGGCCGTCCTCGGCCATCCCGGCGGGGGCGGGGTACCGGTACACCGAGCGGCTGGAGATGTACGTGTAGTGTCCGGCGCGGCCGGCCAGCAGCCGTGCGCTGTCGCGCACGGCGGTCGGTGCGCCGCCCCAGGTGTCGACCACCAGGTCCCACTCCCCCGCGGCGAGGGCGTCCAGGCCCCCGGCCGCGGTGCGGTCGCCGTGCAGGGTGCCGGCGCCTTGCGGCGGCGCGTGGTGCCCGCGGTGGAAGACGGTGACCTCCCAGCCCCGCGCCAGGGCGTCCTCGGTGACCGTGCGTCCGACGAATTCGGTTCCGCCCAGCATCAGTAGCTTCATGCGGTCCAGCCTGCCGGGGCGGGGCTCCGGCAGGAAGTCTTGATCGCTCACAGCGATGCCGCTCAGGGCGTACGCCGGACGGGAACCATGCGGGCATCCTGCGCGGTCCGCGGCTCCAGGCCGGGGCGGGCGCAGCACCGCGCCCCCGTCGCCGGTCGGCTCGGGGGGCGCTGTGGGACGTCGTGCGTCGGGCGTCGGGGCTAGTCGATGCCGGGCAGGATGTGGGACTCCGCCAGGTCGTCCTCGTAACCCGCGAGCCGGATCGGGGCGGACCGGGCCCAGACTTCGAGACTGCCGAGCTCGTCGGCGTTGCGGCTCCGCCTCGCCGTGTGCTCCTTCAGCGTCTCGTCGGACTTCGTCGTCGTGTCTGTCACCGCGCACTCCTTTGTGTCGCGTAACCCGGAGGGCAAGCCGCGCACCGGGCACAAGGGGTAAAGGGTTTCCGGACGCGGTGGCGCCATGGTTGAGCCTGGCCTGGATGCGGCCGTCTTGTGCCACTCAGGGTACACATATGAGCGCGCCCCCGCTCGATGGATTGGCAAAATCCACTCGACGGCTTGATTTCTCCGCGCGTTCAGGAAGTCGTACGCCGGTGTGCCCGTGACGGGTGGTCTGCTCGACGCCGGCAGCACGACTGGAGTGCAGGCAGCGGAGGGAGCGGCGGTGGCGAGGTCCGGAGTGCCGGGGGTGCCGAGGGTCGACAGCGTCGAGGAGCTGATGGAGCTGCTGCTCGCGTGCCGCGGGGCGTGGGACACGCCCGACCGCAGCGGGGACCCGGTCGATCTGCACGATCACGGGCTCCAGACTGCTGCACTGCTGCGCCGCTCGCATCCGTTCGACAAGGAGCTGCAAGTCGCCGGCCTGGTGCACGACCTGGGCCACCTGCTCTTTCCCGGGGACGACGCGGGCCACGCCGACCATGCGGCGCAGGCGATCCGTCCGCTGCTCGGAGAGCGCGTGGCCCGGCTGGTTCGGCTGCACGTGCCGGCCAAGCGCTGCCTGACGGCCCTGGAACCCGGCCGGGCGCTGTCACCGCAGAGTGCGCTGACCCTGCGGGCACAGGGCGGGCCGATGGACGAGGCGGAGATCCGGGCCTTCGCCGCCGACCCGGATGCGGAAGCGGCGGTGACGTTGCGCCAAGCGGATGACGCGGGCAAGGTCGTCGGGCTCGACGCGGGGGTGATGGAGGACTGGCGCCCGGTCCTGGAGCTGGTGGCGGCGGGGGCGTACGAGCGCACGCCGTGAAACGGCCGTGCCCCGGCCCCCTCGGGAGGGGCCGGGGCACGGGCTGCCGGACGGGCGACAGGCAGGGGCGCGGGCGGCAGGCAGGCGGGCGCGGGCGCGGGCGCGCCGGGCGGTCTACCAGTTGGCGGGCGCGTAGTCCTTGAGGAAGACGCCGTACAGGTCCTCGCCGGCCTCGCCGCGGACGACGGGGTCGTAGACCCGGGCCGCACCGTCGACGAGGTCGAGGGGGGCGTGGAAGCCCTCCTCGGCCAGGCGCAGCTTGTCGAAGTGCGGGCGCTCATCGGTGATCCAGCCCGTGTCGACCGAAGTCATGAGGATGCGGTCGCTCTCGAACATCTCCTGGCCACTGGTCCGCGTCACCATGTTCATCGCGGCCTTGGCGGCATTGGTGTTCGGATGTCCCGCGCCCTTGTAGCCGCGGCTGAACACGCCTTCCATCGCCGAGACGTTGACCACGTACGCACGTCCGCTGGACGCCCTGCGGGCGGCCTCGGCCATCGCCGGCCGGAGCGCGCTGATCAGGATGAACGGCGACGTGTAGTTGCACAGCTGGGTCTCCAGCAGCTCCACCGGGGAGATCTGGTCGATGGTCTGCACCCAGGTGTTGGATTCGACGACATCGGGCAGCAGGCCGCCCGCATCGATGGCGGTGCCGTCGAGGTGCCGTTCGATGCTGGCGTTGCCCGCGACCAGGGCGAGGTCGGCGACCTTCTGCGCATCGAGCCCGCTCACGCCGACGGGCAGCGCCGCCAGGCCGTCGACCGCACCGGAGTTGAACGCGCCGATGACGTGGTGGGCGGGGAGCTCCCCGGCCGGCAGCGGGGCGCTCTCCCCCTCGACCAGCGCGGCGTACGCGGTGGGCAGGCGGCGCACGGTCTGCGTCGCGTTGTTGATCAGGATGTCGAGCGGACCGGCCTCGGCCACCTGGTCGGCGAGCGCCACGGCCTGGGCCGGGTCGCGCAGGTCGATACCGACGACCTCCAGGCGGTGCATCCAGTCCGCCGAGTCGTCCATCGCCTTGAAGCGGCGGATGGCGTCCTTGGGGAAGCGGGTGGTGATCGTCGTGTGGGCGCCGTCGCGCAGCAGCCTCAGCGCGATGTACATGCCGATCTTGGCCCGGCCGCCGGTGAGCAGCGCACGCTTGCCGGCAAGGTCGGCGCGGGCCTCGCGCTTGGCACGGTTCTCGTCGGCGCACTGCGGGCAGAGCTGGTGGTAGAAGTAGTCGACCTCGACGTACCGCGTCTTGCAGACGTAGCAGGAGCGCGGGCGCTGGAGTATCCCGGCGATCCGGCCGGCCTCCGTGACCGAGGAGGGCAGGATGCCCTCGGTCTCGTCGTCGATGCGCTCGGCGGAGCCCGTCGCGGTGGCCTCGGTGACGGCCTTGTCGTTGGCGGTCTTGGCGGCGCGGCGATCCTGGCGGCGGCGCTGCTTGACCGTGCGGTAGATGCCCGCGGTGGCACGCCGTACGGTGATCGCGTCGGGGTGGTCGACGTCGAGCTGGTCGAGCTCGTCGAGCACGCTGAGGCAGACGGCCATGCGCTCCGGGTCGATGCCCGGCCCGTAGGCGTGCTCGTCCCCGCTCACGTGGTTGTCTTCGGTCACCGTCATGGGCGCTGCCGTTCCTTGATCACTCGTCCGCGTCCGCGTGCTGCGGAAGTCCCCAAAACCGCCACTGTACGGATCCGACGCGCCCGGAACCAAACCCGCCGCCCCACCCCTCACGCACCGCGACGGGGACGTCACCACGAGCAGGGTCGAGAGGGTCTGTACTCCTCCCGGAGTATGCCCGGAGTATGACCGGTGACCACCTGTAGGGGGAGGAAAAGGCAGCTCAGGTGCGGCATTGTGGATTTCATGAGTGCCCTAGCGCTGTCAGTCCTGCTCTGCCTGGTGTCCGCCCTCGCGTACGCGGGCGGCGCGATCGTCCAGGAACAGGTCGCGGCCACCACCCCGGACCGCCCGTACGCGCCGCTGCTCCGGGCCGGCTGGTGGTTCGCGGTCGGGCTGAACGGCCTGGGCGCCCTGCTGCACGTGGTGGCCCTCGCGTACGGGCCGCTGAGCCTGGTGCAGCCGCTCGGCGCGCTGACCATCGTCTTCGCGCTGCCGATGGCGGCGGTCTTCGTACGCCGCCGGGCGGGTGCGGCGGCCTGGCGCGGTGCGGTGCTGGCCACGGTGGGACTTGCCGGCTTGCTGGCCCTGACCGGTGGGGGCGGGGGCGGGGGCCATCCGCTGGCGGGCGGGGAGCGGGGCCTGCTGCTCATCGTCACCGGGTCCGGGGCGGCCGTGCTGTTCCTGGCGGCGCGCCGGATGCACCGGCCGGTGCTGCGCAGCGTGCTTCTGGCGGCGGCGGCCGGTACGGCCTTCGGCATGGCCTCGGTGTTCACCAAGTCGGTGGCCGAGGGCTTCGCACCGGACGCGCTGGGCTCGCTGTGGCCCGATCTGGCGGCGATCGCCGTCCTGGCGTCCTGCGGCCTGCTGCTCTCGCAGGCGGCCTACCGGGGTGCGGGCCTGACCGCGCCGCTGGCCACGGTGACCGTGGTCAACCCGGTGGTAGCGGCGGCGGTCGGCATCTCCCTGTTCGACGAGGGCTTCCGTTACGGGGCGGCGGGCACGGCGGCGGCACTGGTCAGCGCCCTGCTGGCGGCGGCCGGCCTGATCCTGCTCACGGTCGTGCCGCCGCACGTGCGGGGGTCAGATGTCGACGCCGCGACCGCGGAGGTACTTCAGCGGGTCGATGTCGGAGCCGTAGCCGGGGGACGTGCGCATCTCGAAGTGGAGGTGCGGTCCGCTGGTGTTGCCGGTGGAGCCGGAACGGCCGATCCGCTGGCCGCCCGACACCTGCTGCCCGGCCTTGACCCCGAGCGCCGACAGGTGCGCGTACTGGGAGTACCGGCCGTCGGCATGCCGGATGACGACCTGATAGCCGTACGCACCGGCCCAGCCCGCAGAGACGATCTCGCCGGGGCCGACGGCCTGGACGGACGTCCCGGTGGCCACGGGAAAGTCGACGCCGGTGTGGTAGCCGCTGGCCCAGGAGGACCCCGCGACGCGGTAGGCGGTGCCGATGGCGGCGTCCACGGGGGCGACGAAGCCGCCCGAGGCCGGCTTCTGCTGCGCTGAGGCGGGCACGGGGGCGGGCTTCTCGGCGGGCTTCTCCGCCGGTTTCTCCGCCGGTTTCTCCGCCGGCTTCTGCGCGTTCGGTTCCACGGGTTTGACCGGCTCGGCCGTCCGCGGGGGCTTCTCGGGGTTCTGCGCGGGCGGCGCGCTCGGCGCGGCGGTGATGCGCAGGGTGAGCCGCTGACCCGGGAAGATCAGGTTCGGATTGCCGCCGACGGTGGCCCGGTTGGTCTCGTACAGCGCCTGCCAGCCGCCCTCCACGTGCCGGCTCGTGGCGATCGCCGAGAGGGAGTCGCCGGGCGCGACGACGTACGGGTTCGGCAGGACCGAGGTCCCGGTCGGGCTGGGCGTGGCGGTCTGCGGGGCGGCGGGCTTGACCTCCTGGACCTGGACCTTCACGCCCTGGCCCTGGCCCTGTGGGGAGACGGCGGGCGCCGGGCCGCTGCGGGAGAGCCCGGCCTGCTTCCCGCACACCGGCCAGGCCTGCGGGCCCTGCCCGCCCAGGACCTTCTCGGCGACCGCGATCTGCTGGTCCTTGGTGGCCAGGTCGGCGCGGGCGGCGTACGCAGCGCCGCCGAAGGCGCGCCACGTGCTCTGGCTGAACTGGAGCCCGCCGTAGTAGCCGTTGCCCGTGTTGATGTGCCAGTTGTTGGTGGACTCGCAGTCGGCGACCTTGTTCCAGGTGTCCACCGAGGCGGCGTGGACGGTTCCGGCGCCGATCAGAGGGAGTGCGAGCCCGGCGCCACCGGCGGTGACGGCGAGCGAGGCGCGGTTGATGCTGCTCGGCTGGTACCGGCGGTGCCGACCCCGTACACCCATGGGAGCCCCCATTGAAGACATCAGGAACCGCACAACTTAACGGCGCGATCAGAGCATGACAAGGGGCGCAACAGAGCGCACGCTCACGGAAGTTGACATTCTTTCGCATGGCGCGAGATCTGCAGGCATCTCTGCCCATGTAGCGTCGCTTTCACCCGCACATCGAGGCACTCAGGAGCGCATGCATGAGCAGCACGGCCCAGATCGGCGTCACCGGGCTCGCGGTGATGGGAAGCAACCTCGCCCGGAACTTCGCCCGCAACGGCTTCACCGTCGCCGTCCACAACCGCACGGCCGCGAAGACCACTGCCCTGGTAGAGGAGTTCGGGCACGAGGGGACCTTCGTCCCCGCCGAGTCCGCGAAGGAGTTCGTGGACTCGCTGGAAAGGCCGCGGCGGCTGATCGTCATGGTGAAGGCGGGGGAGCCGACGGATGCGGTGATCCGCGAGTTCACCCCGCTGCTGGAGCCTGGCGATGTCGTCATCGACGGCGGCAACGCGCACTTCGAGGACACCCGGCGGCGCGAGAAGGAGCTGCGCGAGCAGGGCATCCACTTCGTGGGTGCGGGCATCTCGGGCGGCGAGGAGGGTGCGCTGCTCGGCCCGAGCATCATGCCGGGCGGCTCGGCCGAGTCGTACACGTCCCTCGGCCCGATGCTGGAGAAGATCTCGGCGAAGGCCGCCGACGGTACGCCGTGCGTCTCGCACGTGGGCCCCGACGGCGCCGGACACTTCGTCAAGATGGTGCACAACGGCATCGAGTACGCCGACATGCAGCTCATCGCCGAGGCCTACCACCTGCTGCGCGAGGTGGCCGGCTACTCCCCCGCGAAGATCGCGGAGACCTTCCGGGCGTGGAACCGGGGCCGGCTGGACTCGTACCTGATCGAGATCACGGCGGAGGTGCTCGCGCACACGGACGCCGAGACCGGGCGCCCGTTCGTCGACGTCGTGGCCGACGCGGCCGAGCAGAAGGGCACCGGCCGCTGGACCGTGCAGATCGCGCTGGACCTGGGCGTGCCGGTGTCGGGGATCGCGGAGGCGGTCTTCGCCCGTGCGGTTTCGGGCCACGCGGACCTGCGTACGGCCGCCCGGGGGCTCGCGGGCCCGGCCGCTGCGCCCCTGTCGGCGGAGGCGGCGGACGCCTTCGCCGCCCAGGTGGAGCAGGCCCTGTACGCCTCGAAGATCGTCTCGTACACCCAGGGCTTCCACCAGATCCAGGCGGGCAGCGAGGAGTACGGCTGGGGCGTGGACCGGGGCGCGGTGGCGTCGCTGTGGCGGGGCGGCTGCATCATCCGGGCGGCGTTCCTGGACCGGATCCGCACGGCGTACGACACCCAGCCGGACCTGCCGAGCCTGCTGGCGGATGCGGGCTTCGCCCAGGAGATCGGCGCGGCCCAGGAGGACTGGCGGGCCGTCCTGGTGGCGGCGGTGCACCACGGGATCCCGGTGCCCGCGTTCGGCGCCTCGCTGGCGTACTACGACGCCCTGCGTGCGGAGCGGCTCCCGGCGGCCCTCACCCAGGGCCAGCGGGACTTCTTCGGGGCGCACACGTACCGGCGCACCGACCGCGAGGGCTCGTTCCACACCCTCTGGAGCGGCGACCGCTCCGAGGTCCGCACCGCCTAACCGGCGCTCCGCTCCGCGCTGAGCGGGCCGGGCTGCGGGATCGGCGCGGGCCCGGGCGGCGGCGGTACCGGCTCGGGCACCGGCGTGGGCACGGGCGGCACGGGCCGCGGGATGGGCTCGGGATCCGGGAAGGGATGCGGCTCGGGCGTGGGCGGCACGGGATCCGGTCCGGGGACGGGCGGCTGCGTCTGCATCTGCTCTTCATATCGCACCATATGCCCCACCTTCCCCGGAAACGGATGCGTACGCCCACCGAAAACGGCGCCCCCGGCGGCACGAAGCCGCCGGGGGCGCCGTCATCGTCTTTCGACACGACGGCCCACGAGCAGGAACACCGTCGAGCCCTGCATCACAAGCTCAAGCAGTGGCGCGGACCGGCCACCCGCCACGACGGGACCGCCACCGGGACGGCCGCATGATCGACATCTGCGTGCGGATCAACCGACGGCCTGGAGGGCCGCGGTGAGGCCGGGGGCAGGGCTGGCGAGGACCGGGATGGGGGTCCTGGTCAGGGACGATGCGTCCGCCATCGAGGCCTGGGCCAGGACGATGGCATCCGCGTCGGTGACGGCGTCGGCCGCCTCGGCCACGAGGGCGAGGTAGCCGGCGGTGTCGCCGGCCTCGAAGCGGGGCCACGCGTCCGCGACTAGGCGCGTGGTGACCGACACCTGGCGGCCGACTCGATCGGCCTCCTCCGCCACCAGGGCGACCGTCGGGGCCAGCGTCGACTCCACGGTCGCCAGGACCGTGACGCGCGGGCCCGCACGGACGGCCTCGGCCGCCATCGGGCGGTCGACGCGGAGGACCGGGACGCCGAGGGACGGCTCCAGGGACTCCGCGACCCCGCCGATCGTCGAGCAGGTGACGAGGACCGGGCCGGAGGAACCGTCCAGCAGGGCGCGGACGGCCGGAGCCACCGAATCCGGGCCCTCCGTACGGGCCCGGTCCAGCAGCTCCGGCGCCACGAGGTGGCGCAGCACGGCCCCGGGGTGGTCGCGGTCGCGCAGGGCGTCGAAGACCGGCACGTGGACCGGCGACGTGTGGAGCAGCGTCAGGGACGTCACCACAGGTCGGGGCTTGCGTCGAGCTGCGCCTTCGCCGCCGCCACGACCTCGGCGGGCGCCTCGGGCGCCTGGTCTGGGTGCCGGGCGGCCCAGCTCGCCGCGTACGGGCACAGCGGAACCACGGGCACCCCTTCGGCGGCGGCGATCCCGTAGAAGGCCTTCACCAGGTCCCCGGCGATCCCGCGCCCCTCGTGCCCGGGCTCGACGATGGTGTGCACCGCCACCAAGGCGTGGGGCGCCGGGTCGAGCACGAAGTACGCGATGAGGCCGACCACCTCACCGTCCTCCACGGCGAGCAGCCGTCCGGCCTTGCGGTCGTCCTTGAACTCGATGGCCCCGCTCTGCGACATGGTCCCCGACTCCCCTCAGACAGCCACCGCGTGGGGGCTGCGCTCCTGGTCCGTTCCCGGTACCGGGGCGGACGGGTCCGCGCCCAGTTCGATGATGCGATTGTCCGAGTCGACGTGCACGACCCGGGGCTTGAGCACCCGCGCCTCGGCGTCCTCGACCTGCGCGTAGCTGATGAGGATGACGAGGTCCCCGGGGTGCACGAGGTGTGCGGCGGCGCCGTTGATCCCGATGACCCCGGATCCGCGCTCGCCCTCGATGACGTACGTCTCCAGCCGCGCACCGTTGGTGATGTCCACGATGTGGACGAGCTCCCCGGGCAGCAGATCCGCCGCGTCGAGCAGGTCGGCGTCGACGGTCACGGAGCCGACGTAATGCAGATCGGCCTGGGTGACCGTGGCGCGGTGAATCTTGGACTTGAACATTGTCCGAAACATGAAATAACTCCCGAAATGTCTGCTCCCTGCCCGCTTCACGCAGGTCAAGGGCGATCCCGGCAGCTTACAACCGTTCACACGTTCGGTCAGCTTCCCCAGGATTTCCAGGACCCACGCCGACCGACTGCCGACTTTTCCGGCGCACCGTCAGCACGGTACGAGTGACCCTCCCGCGCCCTCCGGCTCCCTGTGCGACGACAACCGGTCGAGGCGCACTCGGGGGAAGTAAGGGTTGTCCCGTAAATGATCTTCGAGTGGCCTCGGGCATGGCGGGCTGCCGTGCGGCCTGCTCGCTTATCCGGCGAGGGTGAGGTTGTGCAT